>JACRML010000032.1 GCA_016214995.1 Deltaproteobacteria bacterium | reverse complement strand
TTTACAAACCTGCGATTTGACTGCTCCCCGATAGAGACACTCGGGGACAGGCATACTTCGTTATCGGACAATTTTTGTTCCTCACCGTATCGGTGAACATACGGCTCGTCTCAAAAATTGTCCGCTGCCTCGTCTGGCAGCCAACTTGCAGGTTTCCCCAAAAATCAATGTCTATTTTTGGGTTGTAAGAAAAGAATATATTTTCTTTTTACACTTATGTCAAGAAATTTAAGACCGGAAATTTGAGAGAAGGGAGATAAACTTATGGACGGTCATTATAATATTATAAAGGTAATTGTTGAGCGGTAAAATATTCAGTTGCCTGTAGGGTGGGCTTCGCCCACCCTACTAACTTTTACAAAACAAGCACTACCTTATCAAGACCTTTAAAGTGCGCATCACTGGTTATTATAATACAGTTGTTTTCTAATGCAGTTGCATAAACGATTGCATCAGCCATTGGCAAGGCATATTTAAGACTCAAATCTGCAGCCAAAAGGGCAAGGCTCTCATTAACCCAAAAAATGCAGTTGCATTTTTTGGCAAACGCAATCTTTGGCCAAATACTGCGTCAAATCTGGGTGTCCAAATACTCACATACCTAAAAGAGTATGCTCCGTTTTGTCCGCCCAGCTTTTCCTTGTCTTTGGCTCAAATCTTGCGTTTGACCCGAAAAATAAAAACCAAATGCATTTTTCGGGTTAAGCGAAATAATTTTTGTTTTGTTCATTAAAGACACTGCAAGCAGGGCATCTTCTTCTGTCCGTTCTTTTTTCACTTTTTTATAAACTTCATAAAGCACAATGGAAGGCGTTATGATTTTTGCGGTATCTTTGAAATATTTGGAGTATTGCGCAGAGAAACGGCCGTCTGTGAAAAATTCAATCCACCCAGATGAATCCATCATCTTTCCTCATTCTCTCTTATGTCCGTTGTATCCATGCCTTTTAAAAAGCCTTTGAATGCATTCAGAGGTTTTACAGGAATCAGGTGAACTACCCCTCCCTTCACAACAACAGTCAGTTTCTGGCCGCTTTTGAGATGAAGCATCTCCCGAACATCTTTCGGTATTACTACCTGATATTTTGGTGATATTGTCGTTGTTGTCATTTATCCCCCCTTTTTCCTCACTTCACTATAGAATAACTGCCGTCAGGATTGGTTTTAATATTTCCTTCAAGTATCTTCGCAGCTTCTTTTAAGCCCTTTGCGTAGTACTCTTGCTTTTCCTTAAACCGCAAATCCTTAACATCGTTATAAACCTCATCCTTCCATTCCCATACTTCCAAGAGCGCCTTTGATATGGCAGCTTTTTTTCAATCGTTTTCATAAACAACCTCCATTGGGTTTGTCAAAATCAAAGGATAGAAATATCCCTCCTTCTCGTTGGTTATTTTTGTTCAATAAGTTTTAAGATGGTTTCCTTGATTTTTGCAAGAATGTGAGGCTTTACCCGTCCGAAGGTTTTTAAAACAATTGACTTATTCAAGGTATAGATTCTATCAACTCGTATCATACTTGTAACTTTCAAAATGCCGTCCTCTAAATCATCGCTGTTTAATATGACGGTAAAATTGCGAGGCTCAACATTTGAAGTAAGTGCAACCACAACAATATCCTCATTAGCATTATTGTAAGCATCAGAAGATATTATAACGGCGGGACGCTTTTTATGAGAGGCTAAGTCCGTAAACGGTATCGGGATAAGGACAATATCTCTTTGTTTAAGCATTATTCCAGATGGTGTCGTCTATAGGGTTGTCCCAAAATTTCAGGCTGCTTTCTGCTGCCTGCATCATTTCAAAAGATTCTTCTTCCGGCAGAACGATAACCTCAACCCTTGCCCCTTTTGGAAAAGGCAACCTCGGCAACTCAATTGTACCGTTTTCTTTTATGACAGAATGATATTTAAGCGCTTTCATATTTGCCTCCCAGTGTTTCTACTTTACCCTAATTCCGTCTTGAAATCAACTGCTTTGCAAATATTCCCATGCGCCGAAAAATAAATCAGGCCCCTTTTTCTATTTTTAATTCGAATAAAATTCTTTTTTGAATTGTTCTTCCGGGATGAAACGGCTGGCTTGCCTTAAAATAGCACGTAAAGTTCCGGTATCAAGTTCGTCGTGCATCACAATAGTCAGGGTTTGTTTTTCGCCGGAAGGTGAGGTTCGCCTTAACTTGACATGGCTCCCTCTTTGTGAATGAACAGAAAACCCAAATTTTGAAAGGATTGAAAGGACTTCCTTGCCGGAAAGCCGTTTCAACTTAGGCGACATTTGCTACAGGCTCCGTCTCCATGGTTATAATCAGCGTAGGATTAGGCGCAAGTCCGAATTGCTTGGGGTCTTCCCCTTCTAAATGGAGAGCTACTGCTTCGTTAAGGTTTGTTACGGTCTCATCAATGGTTTTCCCTTGAGTTACAACCGCTATCTCAAGACATTCAGCGACATAGTATTCTTCGCTTTTTCTGATAAATGCCTTAATAGTATGCTGAAGGTTTTCTTTCATATTTGCCTCCTTGCTGATTACTTTACCCTAATCCTTTTATAAAATCAATTGTCTCAATGACAAGGGTTTTTTCTTTTTGTGAAGTTTGAGCAGCCTGTAGGGTGGGCTTTGCCCACCATTTTTCAAATCTATTTTGGTGGGCGCAGCCCACCCTACTAACTTATCGATAGCAAAATTGTAAAACAAAAGTGGCGTATAGTCAAGAAGTTGCATTCAAAGCAGGCTGGCTGCGTCCAGCAGTTTCTTTATCGGTCATGACAATAAAGTAGACCTGACCCTCTTGCCTTCTGATATCTCTATTTTCTCAGACGAACCGTTCCTAAATCCTGATTCTTTGCGAGGAAAAGAGAAAAATAAATCAGACACCTTTTTTCTTTTTTCCATTTTTCAAATCTATTTTGGTGGGCGCAGCCCACCCTACTAACTTTTTCGTATTCATAAAGAACATAAGATCTTTTAAGATTTATGTTTTTTGAGCCAATCGAGAAACATTTCGACGGACACCCACCATTTTTCTATTTCGCCACGATCAACGGTGTGAACAATCCCAGCATCATCCCCATATGTGATTTCACCTCGGTGTGCGATCTTATTACGACATCTAAATAAAAAAACGATGTCTTTGTATGCTTTCTCAGAAAACTCTTTGAAACTCTCTCCAAAAGCTTCTTTCGCTGCACCATGAATTAGTTCTAACACACTTATATTGATTCGTCCCTTATCTTCAAAATATTCGTATGCAGCACCAGCAGTGCTATATTTTGCGAAGAAAGCATGTTTTACAGCTATTTCGCATACAATAGCCATCTCCAATATGCCTCTACGTAAATTGTTTTGAACTATTGCTGCCTGAGCATCGGAAAGAATCTCTTCAAACAATTCCGGTACAATTGGAGTTTGTAGAGCCCTTTTCAAAGCCTCATCGTCACTTACTGTCATTTTTTTTATGCCAAATTTTGGAGATGAAAAACCAATAATAGCTGGAACCATATCACCTTGCATACCCTTTCCAACTTCTTTACCATATTCGTCTGTCCATTGCGGATTCATAAAGCACTCATCAGCAACATCGAATTCATTTAACAATGGGGCTTGTAGTTTGTATTTAAAAAACAATATAAGACGGTTCAAGGCTGTAACAGCAGTCTTTTGGTATTCAGGCAGACGCTCTTCAAAATAGTCTGCCTGTACACTATAACCTCTAACTATATTATTTGTTATCCTCACAGGAGGTGGTTTGACATGTTCATGTCGAGACACAGAAATCCGCACTCTTGAAATTGCAAGTGTCCAATATTTTTCGTCTTTTCTTTTTGTTTTTGGACCATTATGGATAAGTTGCATTTTGACTTCAAAGTTAGCTATTTTTACATTATAGCTAATATCATCTTTCTCAGAGCATTGAACTAATAACCAAGATGGAAGTTGAATTTCAAAAGTAGCAACTAATTTATTCATAGTTTTACCAATACGATTATTACAACAACTGATTATTGCCTCTCACTCGCTCAATTATCCCTCTCTCCTCCACCGTCACCCCATAAAGCCCATAAACAATCTCGTCTATCTTCTCATCCGTAACAGCAATCTCCCTTTCCACCTTTTCCCGCTCTGATGATGGAGGAAGGGAGTTTTTCTTTTTGTGGAGTTCAAGCATCCGGTCAACGAGGGAGACGAGTTTGTCGTGGATGGCTTTTTCAGAGGGGTTTTTGAAGTCAATGGTGCGGATGGGGAGTTGTTGCAAATACATGGGCTTATACTCAAAAAAGCCGCCCTGTTTTGTAGATGAAATAGAGTGCATTACAAAGTCTGAGACTTTTGAATTCAGTATTCCCAAAAGATATAAGTCATTTGTGGCTATGATTGATGTTTTGTCATTAGAGTAAAAGCTGTCATTGTCAAATGCGTAAGAAGCAATTTTGACAATGGCTGAAACAATTATCTTTGGCTTCTCAAACTTATTGTGGTAATCAACTGCATCCTGAATCTCATACCATTTATAAGAGCCGGGTTTCCGCCCTTTCCAGTTGTCGCTTTTCCAGTCTTTTGGCTTCGGCATCAGACGGTCTTTAAAATTGGAAAGGTGTTCTTGAATTGCGGGATATTTCTTTATATCAATGCCTCGACGCGTGAATATCAAATACCGTTCGCTTTGCGGCAACTCATAGCGTTTTATATCTCTACCAAGCAAAAACGGCTTTATAATCTCTGCGCTCTTTGGGTCTTCTTTTACAAGTCTGTCTTTTGTCTCACGGTCGATGACAAAGGCTTCGTTGAGTCCGGTTAGCACACCTCTGTAAATTTCCCAATTGACATACTCGCCGAGCGGTTTGCCTGCCTTTTTAAGTTTCGCAAGCAGGTTTTGCACGCTCTAATCAACTAAAGACCAGCCTTTATCTGAAAGAGACGATTTGCTGATTTTAAAAGAATTATCATTTACATAATTTGCAAGGCTGCTGAATTCAAGCGTCTTTATCTGCGCTGCGTTGAATTTAGGCAGAGGTGAACCCTTGCCTATGCGTATAATGCACGGATATGTAGTCGCTCCTTCAAATACGGGCAGGTCTCCAAAGTCTGTGATTTCTTCTATCCTCTGTTGTTTTAGCCAGCGACGAAGCGGCTCTCCGTAGTTTGCCCGCATCCATTTGTTTGAAACGATATAGCTGAAGAAGCCTCCAGTTTTAAGCAAGGATACACCTTTTTCAACAAAGTAGGCATAAAGGTCTGCCGTGCCGTGATAGACTTTGTAATGCTGCTCAAAATATTCCTTGAAATCGCCGAGCATTTCTTGCCTTACATACGGCGGATTGCCTATCACAACATCGAATCCGCCATTCTCTATTATCTCCCCAAACCCTGCAATCTTTGAATTCCAGTCAAATGGGTTGATGCGGGATTTGGTTTCATCATCAAATCCCGCTGCAAATCCCCCCTCGCCCCCCTTTACTAAAGGGGGGATGTTTGAAAATCCCCCTTTGACAAAGGGGGATACAGGGGGATTTTTTAGTAAAGGAAGCATGGGAGATTCAAAGAAATCATACCCAATCAAACTGTTTCCGCATTTTATATTGCTGTTGAGAGACGGCAATAACTGCTGCTTCTTTGGCAGCAAACTCCTTTCGCCTTCCAGAGCCTTGAGATATAAACTCATCATGGTGATTTCAACTGCCTGCGCATCAAGGTCAACGCCGAATATGTTGTTCTTTAAAATCCTTGCCTTTGTGCGCAGAGGCAGGGACAAATCTTCAGGGCTAACTTTTTGGTAAAAATCAAACGATATGGTCTGTATTTCTTTCGGATGCTTTCTGTAATATTCAAGGTGATAATCCAGAAGATATTGATATGCGCCGAGTAAAAACGAGCCTGAGCCGCAGGCAGGGTCAAGGATTTTGATTTTTTCTATCTGTTTTGGCGTCTTGCCCTCAATGAGTTTGCCGACCGTGTTTTTTACGATGTAATCAACAATGTATTTCGGCGTGTAATATACGCCGCCTGCCTTTCTTACCTCCGGCTTTTCCTCTACCTTAACCCTCTGCGGCGTTACCCTTATTGTGCTTCCGAGATACCGCTCATAGATGCTGCCGAGGAGTTCCACGCCTATGACATCAAACCTGTATCTGCATTTTGGAAAGTAGAGGTTTTCGATTATCTCTGCCAGAAGATTGGAATCTATATCTATTGTTTCGCAGGCATGGGGCTTAAATATATCGCCGTTTAAGTCTGAATTGACTTCTGAGAAAAGGTCTTTTAAATGCGTTAAAAGAGGCTTTCTTTTGCCCTCGTGCCTCCATACCTCAACAATTTCCTGAAGTTCGCGGGGGTCTCTGATTTTTCTGTCTTCAGCAATGCGGATGAAGATGATTCTATCAAGGAGTTTTTGAACAACATCGTTTAGTAGGGGCGCACGGCCGTGCGCCCCTACAGTTTCCGAATTTCTTTTATAAATGTCCTTTGCAAGTTCTTCTCTCCACTGCGTCATGTCTTCAAGAAATGCCCTGTCAACAGGGATGCGGAGCCGTTTGCTCTTAACATCCCGCGGCAGCAATCTTTCAAGAGAGCCTTTTTCAACCTCTTCTTTTGAGAGAAGCCAGAGTTTATCTATGTTTTTGAGATAGTCTGCATATTTGAAATCAAAGATGAGTCCTTCGTTTGGGAATTTATGGTTGGGTTTGAGGGATGCGTCAAAGAGTTTGAATTCCTCAAAATCGGTGAGTATTACAAAATATACCTCTTTGGTTGACCAAGCGTATGTCTTTGCCTGAAGGATGTGATTTGTGTTGTCCAGCGCAACAGAGGGCGGCTTTGCCTCAATAAAGAATTTGGTTGCGCCGTCTATGCGGAAATTATAATCGGGTCTGCCTGTGGTCTCGCCTTTTTCAAGGATGACCTCTCTGTCAAATGGGGAAAGGCTTTTTTTGTTCTCAATGTCCCAGCCGAGGGCTTCAAACATGGGATTGATGAAATCCTGCCTTACCTGCGCCTCAAGATAATTTTTGGAAAGATAGTGGTGTTTGTCCTTATCAAATTTGCTGACAAGGGAAAGGAGTTTTTCTTGAAAGGATTCTTTGTCCAAAGATAAATCTCCTTACTGGCAATATGCTGCAGTAAACCTTAATTTTACAGGTCTGAAGATCTGTTTCTACAGTCCTCACGGACACGGACTACGGACACGGAACACGGATTTGCGTCTATGCCTTGTTTATCTCTTTTACCTTAAGCCTCAAATTTCTGGCTCCATTCCATTCGTCTATATAAGGAATAAATGCGATGTCAAAATTATTTCCCTGCAGCGGGTGGATGTCGCCTTTGCCATAGGCAATGCCATCCCACGAGGTTAGAGGTTTGAGGTTAGAGGGTGAAGGCAACTGCCTCCCCCCTTCCTCCTCCACCCTCCAATCTTTCATCTCTTGCCGTATTTTCAGCTTAAGGTGGTTATTTCCCACCACCTTACTCTGAACTATATTGGTATCTTTGGCGCCAAAGAGAGGCTCAGGGTTTGCCAGTCCAAAAGGGGCCAGAAGCTCCATTTCCTGAATTATTTTTTCATTGAGTTCGGCCAATGAAACATACGAATCCAACGTTACTTCAGGCATAAGGTCTTCAACGTTTAAATTCTTTGAAGCCAAATTATAAAATGCCGCCTCAAATGGCTGAATATTTTTTCCGCTGATAGTAAGACCGGCAGCCATCTTATGACCGCCGTATTTTTCTAAAAAACCTTCGCACTCTTTTAAGGCATCCAGTATATGAAATTTATTTATCCCCCGCGCCGACCCCTTGCCTGCGCCGTCTTTTAAGGATATGACAACAGTCGGCCTGTGATAGCGGTCTATAAGCCTTGAGGCCACAATCCCGATAACGCCGGGGTGCCACCCTTCTCTTGCAAGCACTATGGCCTTTTTTTCTTGAATCTTGAATTGTGAATCTTGAATAATTTCTACAGCCTCCGACAATATATCCCTTTCCAGCCTCTGCCTCTCAATATTTCCTCTGTCCAGTTCTCTGGCAATATCCATTGCCTCTTTTTCATCATCCGTAATGAGCAGCCTTACACCCTTTCCTGCACTATCCAATCTTCCTGCTGCATTGATGCGCGGCGCAAGTTGAAATCCAACAGAGCCTGCCTTTACAATCCCTTGACTGGAACTATCGGATGTTAAGCGGCTCACTTCTTTGAGCGCCCTTATCCCGGCCCTTCTCCCTAACGTAAGCTCATCTAATCCGTATTTAACCAGTATCCTGTTTTCGTCAATGAGCGGCACCATATCAGCAATAGTCCCAAGGGCGACGATGTCGGTATATTTTTTAAGATTTGGTTTTGTTTCTCCTTCACCAAACACCCCGCACCCCAGGAGTTTGGCCCTTAAGGCGATAATAAGATTAAACGCAACACCTACCCCGGCAAGTTCTTTAAAAGGAAATGTGCAATCACGCTGTTTTGGGTTTAATATCGCATATGCAGGGGGAAGCTGGGCAGTTGGTTCATGGTGGTCGGTAATAATGACATCCAATCCAATGCTGTTGGCAAATACTATCTCTTCATAGTTTGTAATACCGCAGTCAGTTGTAATAACAAGTTTTGTGCCTGAATCAGCCAACTGTTTTAATGATTGATTATTGAGGCCATAGCCTTGTTTCAGTCTTTCTGGAATGTAGTAGCTGACGGTTTCTTTTTCACCGAAAACACTCACCTCTTTTAAAAAAAGGTAAAGCAACGCCGTGGCGGTCGTTCCATCAACATCATAGTCGCCATAAATAGTAATCTTCTCCCTTTCTCTAATCGCTGTTGCAATCCTTGCCGCCGCTTTATCCATGCCCTTCATCTTGAACGGGTCGTGCAGGTTTTTAAGCGAGGGAGAGAGAAAAGAAAAGGCCTCTGAGGAACATCGGAGGCCTCTATTGATTAAAAGCTGGGCCGTCAAATGAGAAATGTTAAGCTCTTTCTCGAAAAGGCTCTGAAGCTCACCATCAGGAGGGCGAACTGTCCAACGTTTTTGCATTTCCTTTTACCCCGTTAGGAATCACCCTATCAAAATGGAATAGAAAAATCAATCTATTTGGGGTTGTAATGCCTCACTGAAGGATAGTAAGTTTTTGGAGTGCTAAAGCTCGCTTTCGCTTTTGAAAGCGGCGGCAAGCCACAGCACTCCACAGCCTATAATTATGTGTATCCCACCCCACCCTTCAGTGGGGCATTACTTGGAGTTGGTCATTTATCTTGACCTTGACAAAATAGCTGATTTTATCTTTAATAAAATCAGGCAAAAGGCTTAGTCAAAGACTAAACCTTTTATTTTGTCAAGGGTTGACAACCCTTCTCCAGATTTTATATGCTTCAATAGTCTCAAAATCCGATTTAGGATTTTGGGATAGTTGCAATTGTTGCATTTTCCGGATAATACCTTCTCGAAAAGGCTGTTGAAAAAGATATCAACAGCCTTGATTACACAGATTAGGAAAAATGATTACACAGATATTTCAAAGGGTTTTAATCTGTGTAATCTAATCTTTTATCTGTGCAATCAGAGTTTGTTGAGTTTTTCAACAAACTGCTAAAAAGAAAGGAGATTATTTTGTTTGAGATAGCAGAAAAAAAACAGCTTTCACATACCGTTGCCCTTTTTAAGATAAAGGCGCCGATGATTGCAAAGAAAAGAAAGGCAGGCCAGTTTATTATCATTCGTCTGAATGAGCATGGCGAAAGGATACCGCTTACCATTGTGGATTCTGATAATTCAGAAGGCACAATCACCATCATATCTCAGGAGGTTGGCAAGACTACTTCCATGCTCGGCGCCCTTAGAAAAGGTGACACCATCATGGATGTTGTCGGCCCTTTAGGCAAAGCGACACACATAGAGAATTTCGGCACAGCTGTTTGTGTTGGAGGGGGCATAGGCACTGCGCCTGTCTATCCTATTGCAAAGGTATTGAAGGCTGTCGGCAATAAGGTTATCTCCATCATAGGCGCTAGAACAAAAGAGCTTCTAATCCTTGAACATGAAATGAAAAAGATAAGCAATGAGGTTTTTATAACAACAGATGATGGGAGTTATGGCCACCACGGCTTTGTAACTCAGATAGTTCAAAAACTTATAGACGAACAGAAAAGGATTGATATCGTTGTCGGTATAGGCCCTATACCTATGATGAGGGCGGTATGTAATGTAACAAGACCGTATAAAATCCATACTATGGTCAGTCTTAATCCAATAATGGTAGATGGCACAGGCATGTGCGGCTCATGCAGGGTAACCATAGGCGGCAAAAATCAATTTGTCTGCGTTGACGGACCGGAATTCGACGGCCACGAAGTTGACTTTGATGAACTAATAAGGAGAAACAGGAGTTATCTCAAAGAGGAAAAAATGGCAATGGAAGAGGCCACGTATCATGAAGGCCCAAGGTGTTATGAGAGGACATAATATGACTACAGCAATTACAAGGGCAGACTGCACAGATTAAGGCAAAATAGTGGTTTAATTCTGTGTAATCGCTTTTCCATATCTGTGTAATCATTTATGAAAAAGGAACGAAGTTAATGGACCCAAAAGAAATAAAAGAACGGATGAAAATCCCCAGACAGCCAATGTCCGAACAGGACCCAAAGGAGCGGGTAAAAAATTTCTATGAAGTACCGCAAGGCTATACCCCTGAACTGGCAATGCAAGAGGCAAAAAGGTGCATCCAATGCAAGAATCCGTTGTGTGTTGGCGGATGCCCTGTAAATATTGACATACCTTGGTTTGTAAGGCTTATTGCGGAAGGTAAGTTTGTTGATGCCGCAAAAAAACTCAAAGAAACCAATGCCCTCCCTGCAGTTTGCGGCAGGGTCTGCCCTCAGGAAGACCAGTGCGAAAAGGTATGCCTGGTGGGTAAAAAGGGCCAGCCGGTATCCATTGGAAGGTTAGAGAGGTTTGCAGCCGATTACGCACGGGAGCATGGGGAGGTTACCATCCCTGATATACCAAAGTGGACAGGCAAGAAAGTGGCTATAGTCGGCGCAGGACCTGCAGGCCTGACAGTGGCAGGCGATTTGGTAAAAAAGGGACATAAGGTTACTATATTTGAGGCGCTTCATGTTGCAGGCGGTGTCTTGATGTATGGCATCCCTGAATTCAGACTACCCAAAAAGATTGTTGAGGCAGAGATTGAGTATGTAAAAAAGATGGGCGTTGAGATTCTCTGCAATGCAGTTATTGGAAAGCTGAAAACAATAGATGAGCTCCTGTCCAATGGCTACGATGCTGTTTTTGTAGGCACAGGCGCGGGGCTTCCGACATTTATGAATATTCCCGGAGAAAATCTCATTGGAGTATATTCTGCAAATGAATACCTTACGCGAGTCAATCTGATGCGCGCATATCAATTCCCTGAATATGACACGCCTGTTCTGAGAGGCAAAAGGGTTGTTGTAATCGGCGGCGGCAACACTGCAATGGATGCTGCGAGGACGGCTTTGAGGCTCTGCCCTGAAGAGGTTACCATCATTTACCGCCGCTCAAGAGAAGAGATGCCTGCACGGATTGAAGAGGTTCATCATGGTGAAGAGGAAGGGCTGAAGTTTCAACTGCTTACCAATCCAACAAGATTTATCGGCGATGATGAAGCAAGGCTCAGAAAGATTGAATGTATCAAGATGGAGCTTGGAGAACCTGATGAATCAGGGAGGAGGCGGCCGGTGGCGGTCAAAGGCTCTGAATTTCAGATAGATGTGGATGTTGCAATCGTTGCAATCGGAAATGGCGCAAACCCGCTCATCCCTCAGACAACTCCCGACATAAAGATAAATAAGTGGGGTAATATCACCGTAAACCAGGATACAGGCAGAACCAGCAAAAAAGGTGTGTTCTCAGGCGGTGATATTGTAAGGGGCGGCGCAACTGTCATACTTGCCATGGGCGATGGCAGGAAGGCGGCGGATTCTATACATGAGTATCTTGCGACAGGGGTGTGGTAAGGGTTACAAACGCAACCTTTGGCCAAATACTGCGTCAAATCTGGCTGTCCAAATACTCACACTGGGGACAGATTTGAAATCTGTCCCCAAGTATGCTCCGTTTTGTCCAGCCATCTTTTCCTTGCCCTTGACAAATTATGTATTTTGTTGAAGCAAAACACAAAACTCATTTGTCAAAGGCAAAGGAGTTAATTTGTCAAGGGCTTGTCTTTGGCTCAAATCTTGCGTTTGTAGTAGTGCCGACCTTTATGGTTGACTTTGGTAGGGGATAAACTTCCACATTACTTGCTTGCTCCGCCTTGCCCTTAACAAATTATGTGTGTTGCCGAAGCAAAACACGAAACTCTTTTGCCTTTGGCAAAGGAGATAATTTGTCAAGGGCTTGCATCTGGGCAATTTTTGAGTGTGAACATGTGTCCCGAATATATGCCCCTTTTCATTCCTTAAGATTTCATGAAATTTCTTGACTTATTGTAATTTTAAAATTAAAATGGTCATAAAAATTCAGGAGGTATATATGAGAGAGGTTCAGGAGGTAATCCCGATTACACAGGCAAAAAGAGACTTTCTTGATATTATGAGAAAGGTGGAAGAAATGGATGAAACCATTGCTATAACAAAAAATGGGGTTCCTGTAGGCATTTTGATAAACATTGAGCGGTTTGAAGGGCTGCTGGAAACAATAGACATCTTAAGCGACAAAGAGATAATGAATGCCCTGAAACGCGCCAAAAAACAGCGGAAGCAAGGAAAGTTTTATACCCACGAAGAGGTCTGGCATGAATGAAACTATTCAGACTTATATATCTGCCTGAAGCAAGAAATGCGGTTAAAAAACTCCCTCCAGCGATAAAACCCAGCGTGAAACATGGCATTGAAAGACTTATAAATCACCCGTTTGACGGAAAGGAACTCGTTGACGAGCTTTCCAGCTTCCGCTCTATTGCCATTGGCAAATATCGTATTATCTACATGATAATAGAAGAACAGCACCTCATAGAAATTTATTTCATAGGACACAGACGAGATGTCTATATGAATTTTAAGGAGTTACTTGAAAAAATAAATAGGTCTCCATTTTAATGACAGCCAATTCATCCCTGCGCTCTTGGCGCAGGGATGAATTGGCTTGGTGCGAAGCACCAGTAAGTCATATAATGGGGGCATGAAAGAAAAGTATGATTTATGGTACTGGTACCATAATGTATCTGAATGTTATTATCATATCCAGATTACGGTAAAGTATCGCAAGTCTTTGTTGGACAAGAGAGTTCAAAAGGCGATGATTGGATCAATGAAAGGGTTCAAGGAACGGTATGCGGTAGAGATTCAACAAGTTGGATTTGACCAGAATCATGTGCATGTGTTGTGCCGATTTTTGCCGAAGTATTCAGGGGGACAAGTTATACGATTGATAAAGAGCATTGCATCACGGAATATATTCGAAGAAGTTCCTGAAGTGAAGAAGGTGTTGTGGGGAGGGGAATTCTGGACTGATGGATATTATATTGCGACAGTGAGTGGAAGAGGCGACAGGAAGGTTATAGAGGAATACATAAGAAAGCAAGGCAGAGAAGAAGATATCAACCAACTGAAGTTGTTTGAACTTTGACACCCTGCGCTCTTGGCGCAGGGTATTCACATTTAAATCCCTCTCTTCATTTAATAGTCCCATTAACATTTTATTTTACAAGGATATGAGGATGTGATAAAAACCCTGTAGTGTGGTTAATAGAGGAGTTGAAAAAATGAATATGCAAACTACGGTTGAGTGAATATGAAAATAGGTAATAAATGTCTCTTTATTTCCCATAGAATGTTATGACTATCGAAGCTACAGTAACTGATATTATAGCACGACTGCGTCAGGGAAAATTCCCGAATGAACAGGCAGTTTCACAGGGAATCGTATTACGGGTACTTCAGGAACTTGGTTGGGACACTTGGGATACTACGATTGTTTGGCCGGAATTTCAGACAGGCGAAGGCCGTTCTGATTTTGCGCTTTGTCATCCACCTTCAAAGCCTTCTGTTCTCATCGAGGTGAAACAGCCCGGCAAGGCGGAAGACTCTGTCCGCCAAGCATTGGAATACGCTTTCCATACAGGTGTTCCGTTTATAGTTTTAACGGATGGGAAGACATGGAGCTTTTACCTCCCAGCCGAACAAGGCAGCTACGAAGACCGCCGTGTTTACAAGCTCGACCTTTTTGAGCGGCCATCGACCGAGGCCACGGAGGTTCTTACACGATACCTCTCTCGTACAAAGGTTGAGTCAGGAGAAGCACTCGAAACTGCTCGTAAGGAATATCGTAGTCGTAATCGCAAATCACAAGCTCGGATTATCATCCCAGAAGCATGGCGCGAGTTGGTGGAAAAAGGAGATGAGTTACTGGTAGACCTCCTTGCTAGTGCTGTAGAATCGAAGGCTGGTGTCCGTCCAGACGACGATGATGTTGCGGAATTTCTTGCAGGATTGGGCAGCAAGAGTGTGCAAACTCCAAGTCCTGAGGTGGGCCAGCGCAGAGGTGTTCAGTTCCCTCCTGGCAAACCTTCGCGAAGCGGAAAGCTCTATATGCTCGGTAAAACACACTCTTATCACAATGCCAAGGATGCAATGGTCATTGTGCTGCGCGAACTTGCGAAAAGAGACCCGTCATTTCTTGAACGCTGCTCACAACATCCAGACGCTCAAGGACGCAAGCGCCGTTACATCGCTCACACTGCGGAGGAGTTGTATCCTGATCGTCCAGACTTGCGTGACTGCCGTGAATCGCTCCCTGGTGGTTGGCTGGTGGCAACCAACCTCAACAATATTCTAAAAAAAACTATAATTAAGCTCGCTGCTGAAGTTGCTGGGTTGTCGCTTGGTAAAGACGTTGTGGTTGAGTTTTAAAGTTTGGGCATAAGGATATATAAAAGGATATGGGAATAGAGAACACTTCCAGCATTTCTTGCCTTTCTTTACATCAACTAATGCTCTGCTCAAAGAAGCTGATGAGGAAGGATCGAGATTGCTGGTAAGGATTGCGCAGGCCTCTGGTGAGGTGAAGCGCGGGTCTGGCTCTATCATTTCTGCAAATCATTCAAAATCTTATCTACAACCTTCTTCATTTCAGGAATGTCGCATATGTATCTTAACTTATTCACATTTCTTTTAAACGATTCTTTTGAACGATACGATAAGAATAACCTGCGGCTGGATGTAAAAACCATGCAGAAGATGAAGGCTTTGTTATATAATCATTTTATTAAACCTTTTCCATAAGCCATTCCTGTATCAGCATGTCTTCGCTCATATGAAGCTTCTTTGCCTTACTTTTGATCTTTTCAAACAATCTCATGTCCAAACCTACATACTTCTTTTTCTTGAGCGCAAACCTTATATCCTTGACCTCTACAACATCAGCGACCTCAAATATATCATGCTCATCAAAAAAGTCGCTTGCTTCCGATATTGTCATGCTGAGTTTACTCTTTTTTATATCTCCCACGCTCCCTCTTGTTCATATCCCTTGCAGTTACAATCAATGCCTTGTTCCCCAATTTCCTTATAAAAAACACAGACAGATAACGTCCGCTTTTTGTCTTGCCGAGGGCATTATACAAATCCTCACCTTCAACATTACCGCTTTCTCTCTTGAATATCCTGCATCTGCCAGTCAATACCTCCTATACCTCAGACGGCAATACGTTGTGCTTCCATGCAAGTTTATCTACGACGGCAGCCAGCCAGATTATGTCATCTATGATAAATGGCAGTGTTGGCTCCAAAAATGCATCAACTCAAGGGAATATAAGCATCCTCTTTACCTAAAATATATATTCTTGCATACTCTTTAGTCAAGGCAAATCACCGATGTGGCAACCCCCGCCTTCTCCTCACCACCTCAAAGAGCGCTATGCCTCCGGCAACGGATGCGTTTAAAGATGAGATGCTGCCTTTCATAGGAATAGAGAGACAAACATCGCATCTTTCCTTGACAAGCCGTCTTATGCCTTTGCCTTCGCTTCCTATTACGATTGCCAAATCTGTGTTCATATCAAAAGAGTAAATATCCTGATTTCCGCCGGCCTCTATCCCTATTATCCACAAACCCGCCTCTTTGAGTTTTAAAATGGTATCGGCAATATTGGTTACGCGGCTAATCAACATATGTTCAATTGCACCTGCTGATGCCTTTACTACGGCAGCCGTAACCTCTGCCGCTCTGTCTTTTGGAATAATCACGCCGTGAGCGCCGGCTGCATTTGCTGTCCTGATTAACGAACCGAGATTCTGAGGGTCTTGAATACAGTCCAGAATAAGAATAAAAGCCTTTTCACCGGATGATTTCCAACTCTCTAAAATATCTTCAATATCCACATATTTGAATTCAGCGATGATGCCGATAACGCCTTGATGGTGTGAGGTTTGGGCAAGTCTTTCAATTTCACCCTTTTCAACTATCCTGCATTTTATGCCGTGTTGTTCAGCAAGCTTTTTTATTTTTTCACTTGCCTGATCACCCTTGCCACGCGCAATAAGTATATCTTTGAAATATTCAGGATGGGATTTTAAGGCCTCTGATACAGGGTTTATGCCGTAGATTATTCGCATGGATTGGTTGTTATTTCTTTATTTTGAGCTGTTTGCCACAGCAGATTAAATCGCAAACCTCAAGACAACCGCAAACCTCATCTACAACCAGAACTACTCCACATTCACTGCAGACATACTTGCTCCCTTTCTTAATTCCAGTTTTCTTTTTGCTGCTTTTCTTTGCTGCCTTTTTAGCTGCCATAATTATTACCTCCTTTTGTTGTCTTATCTAATATCTAAACACAAAGACGTAGCATTTAACGTTTCCTAATGCCCCGGCTTCATAGATGTCTGGCCTCTAAAATCCTGCCACACCCTTACATATACCACATCAATGGGCTTTTCCCCCACAGGGATTTTAGCCATCACCTTGTCTGTTGCAACATCTATCGCCCAAACATCGTTGGAAATCTCGTGCCCTACAAAGATGGTTTTCATCTCCGGGTCTGCCCAGATGCCGTGCGGCTCCTGTCCTACTGCAACAGATCTCATAAAGCGAGGCTTATCCTTCATTTCAATAATATCTATACGGTTGTCTTTGGCAATCGTAATATATGCATACTCTATGCCATTTTTGACAATAAAGGCCACATGATTTGGCTTATTTCCCACATCCACGGTGCCGACAACCTCAAACGTGCGCGGGTCAATAACGCTTATTTTATTTACATCCTTGTGTATCACCCAGAAGAAAGGCTTTTCACTGGTGGAGACCATAAGAAACGGAGAGAATTTTCCCGGCACTGATATTTCTTTAACAACACTGTGGTTATACGTATCAATAACAGAAACAACATTCCGCTTCTGAAACGAGACAAATGCGTATCTGCCGGAGGGCTCAAAGTGCGCCATACCAGGCCCCTCGCCTGTTGCTACCTGTGCAACAATCTTTTTAGAACCCCTGTCAAATACATCAATATGGTCGCTCCCCCGGACAGTAATCCATGCCTGTCTTCCGTCAGGCGTAAACATACATGCATGAGGCTCGCGGCCGCTTGTTGTTACATAACTAAAAACCTCAAGCGACTTTCCATCAATCATAATAAGCGAAGACGAACCCCTCGCCGTAACTAACACCAATTCGCCATCCGGCGAGGCAATTACACCATGCGGGTCAATATGCCCATTATAGAGCGGCCGATGAATGTCTTTGTCGCCAATAGGAACGGTTTTCTTGACCGTTAGTGTTTTTGGGTCAATGATGCTTATGGTATTGCTCACCTCATTTGCAGCAAACACATAATCTTTAAATGCCTGCTCCTGTGCAATCGCAGAGTTTATTATAAAAATAACAAAATAAAATATCAAACCAACTATCATATTTATGTAATATTTTTTGATACTCTTTCCCATAGCCAGCCCTCTTTAATTTAGGATAAACTTTCGGTAAGTTATACAAATAAGTCCTGTGTGACTGTAAAAATATAGCACACTTTCTTGCTTTTGCAAGGAGTGGTGTGCAGCCAACATGATTTAAGCATTGCAACTACAATGGTAAAAATGAGTCTGCCAAAAAAAATACCACCCATCTCCCGGGTGGTATTCAATATGATGAAAGGTTTTAATTGGTGGAGGCGGCGGGAATTGAACCCGCGTCCGGGAATGCTTATCCAGGGCATCTACATACTTAGTCTGAAATTTAAATCTCGCCCCTCAATCCCCATCAGACAGGGTATTAAGGAGCCAGTCCATTTAAATCTCGCCTTTCGGTAGCTTGGACAAGGCGTGAAAGGCCATCCTGCTAAATGTCGTCTCTTAAGCCCCGCAGGAGCAGGCCCAAAAGACGCTGGCTGACTTAAGCAGCCAGAGCGTAATTATAGTCGTTTGCGACTATTGTTTTCTGGTGTTTTAACGAGTCCCCAGTCCTCGGTATGCTTCCCTTGGCATCAGTTCATCCCGTCGAAACCGATCGCCCCCTTTTTTCATTGTAAAACAACAAGCAAAGCACTGTCAATAAATTATTAAGCACGGCTGCTATGAGTTTTCTTATCGCTTATTGCCTCTTGCCTATCGCCTGCCTTTCACACTCTTTTCCATCTCTCGCTCAACGGTCTTTTTCTTTATTGCCTCTCTCTTGTCAAAGAGCTTTTTGCCTTTAGCCAGGGCAATCTCTACTTTTGCCTTCCCGTTTTTAAAATAAATCTTTGTCGGAATCAGGGTGTAACCCTTTTCTTTGGTCTTGCCTATGAGTTTATTAATCTCTTGTCTGTGGAGGAGGAGTTTTCTTGTCCTGTCGGGCTCCGGCTGGGTAAATCTATCCGCCTGCTTGTATGGGCTTATGTGCGCATTTACCAAAAAAAGCTCTTCGCCTCTTACTACTGCATAGCTGTCCTTCAGGTTTACCTGTCCAAGCCGTAATGATTTTACTTCTGTTCCGACCAATACAATGCCGGCTTCTACCGGCTCTTCTATGAAGTAGTCATGATAGGCCTTCCTGTTCTGGCATACAACCTTTATATCCGCAGCCATCAAACGACCCTAACCACTACCGGCCTGAAGCCTTCTCTTTTTTCAAGCAATTTACCGTAAAGCCTGATTCCGAAAAATGTTATGACCAGAAACAGAGCTCCAAGGATTCCTGACAGCAAATCCGGGTTTAAATCTATAGCAAACTGCTTCACAAGTACCTGACCAAGTATTACGCCTATAATCAGGCCAGCGATAGGCCCCATATATAGGATAAAGCTTGCCTTCAAAAGGGTGGCTGTTCCTACCATAACGACGACCCTGTCTCCAAATTTGGCATTTGCGACGTTTTCAGCCTCTATGATGACCTCGTTTGTGCCTATAGTGCCATGGCATGTTTCTCTTGCCACACAGCTTTCACACGAGGTGCCTTTCTCGGTCTTCACAAATGCCCTGCTTCCTTTTATATCTATAACAATACCCTGCTCTTCAATCATGGTAACATACTATCAGAGACGGAAGATACTTTCAACATAACATACATACATGAGACACAGAACTTACACAAGATTTAAGAATTACGCCATACACTGTCATCAATTTCAAAAATCATTCCTGCTTATATAATCACATATGATATGGTTAACTGAGTAGGTTCATTCTGAACATCAACGCTCCGTTTCTATGATATGATTAAAATCATATATAAGGATTTGCTTTGTTTTTAAAATACTTGCCAGTGGGAAAATAATTTGGTTTGCATTTAAAAACTATGTATCAAACTGCGCTTGCATACGGAAGAAAAGGTGTTCTGGCAATAGAGGGCTGGGCTGATAGGATATTTACACCTCGTTACAACCCATTTTATTATCTTGGAGCAATAGCCATATTTTTCTTATGGCTGCTTCTTATAAGCGGGGTATATCTCTTTATCTTTTATGAGATTGGCGCCCCTTATGAATCGCTCAAATATATTACCGAGAAGCAATGGTATCTCGGCGGCATCATGAGAAGCATTCACCGCTATGCCGCCGACGGCATGGTTATTGCTTCGATACTCCATCTCCTCCATGTGTATCTTACAGACAGGTACCGCCGCTGGCGGTGGGTTGCGTGGGTCTCCGGCATTGTCCTGCTCGGCGCCGTATGGATAACCGGGGTCGTTGGTTACTGGATGGTATGGGACGAGAGGTCTCAGATTATAGCTGATTTAACAGCCGGCCTTCTTGATTATATCCCGATATTCGGAGACTCGCTTTCCATGTCATTCACAAGCAACAACCTTATTACAAACCTCTTTTTCTTTGTAGCGCTTTTTATCCACATTATGGTGCCTGTGCTTTTGTTTGTCATTCACAAGCAACAACCTTATTACAAACCTCTTTTTCTTTGTAGCGCTTTTTATCCACATTATGGTGCCTGTGCTTTTGTTTATTGCCTTATGGATTCATGTCGTAAGAATATCCAAGCCTGTTATAAATCCGCCCAAGTTAATTGCCATAATTATTGTGTGTATAATCATGGTGCTTGCTGTTATAAAACCTGCAGCCAGCTTACAGCCGGCAAATACAAATAAACTTATTTCTATAATAGGCCTGGATTGGTTTTATCTCTTTATATATCCTGTATTGAAGGGTATGCCGGCGTGGCTATCATGGGTTATGATGAGTGCCGTCACGATAACCGTTACCATAGTTCCGTGGCTCATCAGGTCCAAAAAACCGGCGCCTGCAGAAATTATCAAAGACGAATGCACAGGATGTTCTCAATGCTTTGAGGATTGCCCTTACGAAGCCATTCACATGATGCCCAGAACAGACGGCAAACCATATGACATGGAAGCCTTCGTCATATCAAAGAGATGCGCAAGCTGCGGAATATGCGTCGGCTCCTGCAGTTTTAATGCCGTAAATTTTCCAGACAAAACGGAAAAAAATATTATTGAAGAGATTAAAAATGCAATGGCAGGAATTAAAGGCGGTAAAGAGCCTGATATTCTTGGCATTGTCTGCTCTTACAGTACAGACCTCTGTGAAATTATAGACCCCGCAACCTCTGCTGTAAAAGGAATGCCGAATGTAAAGATTATAACTGTTCCGTGCGCAGGCATGATTCAGCCTTCGTGGATTGAACTGTCGTTAAACTCAGGCGCAAACGGTGTATTTATATGCGGCTGTCAAATGAGCGATTGCCACTACCGACTCGGCAATAAATGGCTTGAAGATCGGCTCATTGGAGAGAGACTCCCGATATTGAGACAGAATATAGACAGGTCGTTAATCAGGATATATTGGCAGTCGGCATTGAGGACAAAGGATTTATTGGCTGAAATTAAGATTTTCCAGGAGGATATTAAAAATAAAAAACAGAAAGACTACTTGCCAGAAAAGACTCGTATAAAAAAAGGCCGCCTTGCCCTCGCATCAATTACCATGTCAATCCCTGCAGCGCTTGTATTTTATTTCTCCAATGCAAACTATATGTTTTCGAATCCAAATGATTCCTTGCTGAAATTAGGCATCAAACATGCGGGGAAGAGGGTCGTGGAATGCGATGAATTTAAACTGTTAGCAGAAGAGGCAAAAAAGTACAGTGAAGAGTTAAAACAAACAGGCATGGCGCAAATGGATGTTACAAGACTTGGCAATTGCAGCAGGGAAAGACACCCTGTGTATATGGAGATGTATATAGGTAATGAAAAAAGACTGACTAAAAGCTATAAATCATCAGGGTGGAAAAGAGACGGTTCATCATTTGTATATGAAAAGTTTCTTCTCAAACCAGGAAGGCACAGCCTCCTTATAAAAATGAGGGATGGAGAGAATGATAACAGCTTTAATTATACCTTTGAAGGCAGTATTGAAACCAGAGCAGGACAGACAATAACTATAGACTTTGATGAGCATGAAAAGAGGTTTTTTATCAAATAATGGAGTTTAGGCTCCCTTGGCCTTAACCTTTAGGTCGTGGCCAAACTGCCTGGAGAAAAAATTCCTTATGCTCCTTCCCCAGACAAAAAATATTACTGCAAGAATTGTTATTGCCTCAAGTGCTGTCCCTATTAAGAACGGATAATCAAGCTTATATTGCCCGGTTTTCTCATCATACTTATAGCAGAAGAGTATAATGCGGTCTATAAGGCCGGCATCTTCAAAACCAGAAGATTTTCCATAATACGATTTCCCCATCCATGCCTGATAAACAGGTTCCAATATGGCTTCAGGTTTAAATTCTACGCCATAGACATGCCGGTATATCTTTCCCTTTGCATCAACAATGGTTACAACATTGAGGTGGTCGAATCCTCCCTGGATTTTTTTATAATAAAAACCCAAGTCCCTGGCTAATTTTTCAATAGTATCTTTATCAGATGCGGCAAACTTCCAGCTTTGGAAACTTTCTGTAAAATTTTTTCCATACTCCTTCATCCTATTTGGTGTGTCATTCTCAACATCAAAGCCGACGGTTATTGCATTAAATTTAACGCCAAAATCCTTGCCCGCCTCTTGAATGGCATTTTTAAGATTCATGGTTATTGTCGGGCATATATGACCGCAGCTTGTGTATATCATACTTATTATAAAAGGTTTGTCGCCGGCAAATTCTTTAAATTTAAAGCTTTTGCCGTCCTGGTCTATAAGGGTATACTCGCCAACATCTTTTCCAATGGCATTGCTTGAGAGATTGAATGCATCTTGTTCTTCCTGTGAAGAGAGCGAGGCTTGTGAAAGCGAGCAGTAAGCAGTAAGCAGTAAGCAGGAGATTAAGATAAAAAAGAAGATTTTTTGCAAGGTATTCATAACTATTTGTAGGCAAAAGTAGCTTGCCGATTCCTGCCCCTGAATGTTTGTATCAGGGGTATCGGCGCTTTTAAATACGCCAATGGGTCGGGCAAACTACCCAACGGCAATATCTATAATAACAGCCAAAAACAGCATCCCAAGGTATACCATGGACGCCTTAAAATTTTTCCATGCAATCTCTTTGGATGTGTCTTTTATAAGCTGGATATTTCTTATCAGGAAAAATGCCCCAACCAATACGGCTGTTATTGTGTAAATTATGCCGAGATATCCAAAATATGACGGAAGGAATGACGATATAACCAAAATGATGGTATTGAGGAGGATATAACGCGCTGTCTTGGAATCCCCTATCAGAACCGGGAGCATGGGAATGCCTGCCTTGGCATATTCTTCTCTGTGTACTATGGCAAAGCTCCAAAAATGGGACGGTGTCCAGAAAAACATTGTTATTGACAGCAATACAGGCAGCAGACAAAGGTCAGGGGTTTGAGATGCACCACCGGCAAGCACGGCAAAACTTCCTGCCAGGCCGCCTATTATTATGTTTAACCAACTCCGCCTCTTCAGCCATACTGTGTATATCACTGCGTATACCAATGCCCCAAGAAAAAGGTGAAGGCCCACCATGTAATTAAGGGCCTTGAATGAGATGAGGATTGAAGCGATAAAAAGAACGACCGCTATAAACAAGGGCTTTTTTGAGTTGTCTATTTGCCGGGAAGGCATTGGCCTTGCTTGCGTCCTTTTCATGACTGAATCTATGTCCGTGTCAAAATAGTGGTTAAAGGCGCTGGCAGACGCAGAGGCCATCATTGTGGCAAGAATTAGAAAAGCAACACTGCTTATGGAGATATTGCCTGATGGCGCTGAGATGAGCCCAACAACGGCGCTGAACGTAATCAGAGAACAAATTCTGAGTTTAAAAAGAGGGAGATAATTCTTTATAGCTGTCTGCATATGATTTTCTCCTTTCACTCTTAATAATGTAATTACACAGCTTTTAGGGGTTGGTGGTTTATCAACAATCTCTTTAGCCTGCGTGTAACTCAAATCTGAAGGTTGCAACTACAATTCAGTTGCTAGATCCTGCCCTCGCATCTCCAATATCAACAACCCGAAGAATTTTTTTGTGTCCAGTTAGAGACAGAATGGAATTTACAACAAATATAATGCCTCCTGTAATAGCTATCAGCCCGCCGACACCCACAATAGCCATTCCGGCAACCTTGGCAATATCGTCCAGATTCTGGGCAGCGCCAAAGGTTTTTCGCTGCACACCGTGAGAGCCTGCCAAAAACATGCCGATGACAAAAAGCGTCTGCCCTGTACCGTAAATATACGGCTGGATTCTGGCCAGCCTTATGCTGTAGATGTCTCTTTTTAGAATATAAATAATATGATTTGTGAGTCCCATAAATGCAAGCGTAACCCCTCCTATTACACCATGATAATGTGATGGAATCTTTGTATTGGAACCATATATCATCAGTGCAATAAAACCGCCGAATGCAAAAACTATCATTGATATAACAAGAGATGAAAACAGAGGATCCTTCCATGGAAGTTTGCCGTTGCCTTTTGATGAAGTTATGACAGCAATTAAAATGGCTATTGCAAAAATCCCTGTAGACGGCCCGAGGCCATATTGCATAAGGGATGTAAATGCATCTTTATATCCCTGGCTTGCAGTATCATAAATAAAATAGATGAACGGGGCAGGCAATACGAACAGGAGATAAACTGCATAAAGAACCTTTGCATAACTCTCTTTTATGGGAAATTTTTTAAATATAACACTGGCCAGAAAGAGCCATGCAGTAACCATTGCGACAGTATTCGCAAACTGTAGTATATGTCCGCCTCCCCAGAAAAGCGCTTCAAAATCAAGCAGTATCTTTGCTGATGCTCCAACCATCTGAAAATAGTAAGAAAGCCCAAAGCATACTATCGCAGTTAAAACGGCTATGCCTGATATAGCCATGCTGAATGTCAATAATGGGAAAGCGCCTGTGTAAGTCTTCTCCTTCCATGCCTTCCACACTGTCAGAAATGTATTGAGCAGTGTTATGAAAATACCGGCAGCCAGCACAATAAGCGCCATGTAAAATACAGGGTGGGTAAGCACGGGTATATAGTTTATAAATAAAGGAATGCCGAGGGCAAAGAGCGCGGCAATTATTACAAGCAACGTACCGCTTACAGAAAACCAGAAACCCAGCCATGCTAAAGACATGCTAAAAGGTCTTATATTTAAAAATTTAGTCGTTGAAAGCGTCCACAAAACACCCTGAAATGCCAGAAACCATATTACGACAGACAAAATAACATGGCCCACAAGGGCAACACGGATGTAATCATGCCCCGGGAAAATGTTCTGAATGACCGGTGTGCGGGCCATGGCAACAAAAAAGGCAAATATGCCTGCAAATATCAGAGAGGATACGGCAAAGGAAAGCCATGCGTAAACAAGACGTGAGCTATTCTGCTCCATTTTTTGATTTATAAAATTCATTAGAATAATACCTTCAAGACAGGAGTTTAGGCTATGGGCTATGGGCGATAGGCTATTGGCTATGGAATTTTCCCATCGCCTCTTGCCCATCGCCTCTTGCCTATATTTAACGAAGTTCCCAAATACTGGCTAAATATTTGTAGTTCAAAAAATAGACTATAATAAATGTGGCCAGAAATATTATGGCCAGGACAAATGTGCCCGGCGCACCAAACCCTTCATTGTTGTCTGACATGGTTTTACCTCCTTATTTAAGTTAAGCAAGCTTTTTCCCAAATAATATGGTACCTACGGTAACCAGAATATATATGGCGCCGCCAAGGACTGCTAAAAGGGCGCCAATGCCAAAGACGCCAAGCCACATATAAGCAGTCGGGTCCCATGCAAAGCTAAATGGAGAGCCGCCAAAGTTTACTATGTCCCAGTGCCTTCTCGGAATACCGTAAGCGCCTGCAAGCATCATGCCTGTAACCTGAATCATCATACCTATGCCAAAGAACCACGGCTGAAGTTTGGCCCATCCCATGCCAAGCACCTCTCTCCTGAATATAAGAGGCAGCACATAATAGGTTACACCCATAAATGCAAGGGTTGTTCCAAAAACAACAGTTGAGTGGAAGTGGCCTGTGATTCTCCATGTGTTATGGGCTGTGATATTTACCTGCTCCGACCCAAATGTAACGCCTGTTATGCCGCCGAAAAAGCCGAAGCCAAATATGGACAGTACAATAGCCGAGAATGCAGGGTTCGACCACGGCGCCTTTTTAAGCCATTCAAATAGTCCGCTTGTGTAACCTTTCTTTCTCAAAGCAACTTCTATGCCCGCAGGCACTGCAAGGGCATGTATCATGCTGGCAAGAACAGCCAGGTGCATGATATAACCAGTATTCCATATCTTATGGGCATTGCTGAATACGGGGTCAACCAAGATATGATGCTCGGATGCCACATTTATAAACAGCACATAAAGCACAAAGGCTGTTCTGCAGAGCTTCTGACTGATTGGCTTCATTCCTACGCTCAATGTGCCTACGAGATACCAGACTGATATCATGGCAGCAACATTTATCTGCTGTGACGAATGGCCGAGACCCCACCACACAAGCCTGTATGCGGATTCATCCATACCCATAAGCCCCAATGACCATAAAAGGGTTGGAATGTAGACTGCCGCACCGTGGAGAAGGGTAGCAATCGCTATCATGGCTGCGCATGCAAGGCCGAATGTTACTAAAGGAAAGCTGCCATGGGGATATGTGCCTTCTTTCCTTGCCTTTGCAAGCGTTCCAAAGAAAACAAAACAACCTATCAATGCTCCGACTGCGAACAGGATAACTCCAAGATAATATATGGGGTTAGCCTTAAGCGGCGGGTATGAGGTAAACATGACATCAGCCTGGCCTGTAAGAACCATCAGGGCAATCAGAAGCACACCTACCACCATCAATATAAATTGAAGCCAGGCCATCTTTGGCGCAGCAATCCTTGCATTCAGAAGCACAGAGGCGCCCAGATAAAGCCCTGCCATTTCAAAGAATATTATCCATGCAATCAGCATTGCCAAGCCGTGCAATGTCAAAAGCCTGTAGAACAAATCTGCAGGAAGCAGATGAACAGATGGCAAACGTGTAAGAGCTACGCCGGCCGCTGCCAAACCGCCTATAAGAAGAAGAACTACCGCTGCCACTGCATTCGCCATGATGAGATTCGCGGCAGGCAGGTGGACTTTTAGTCCTGTAATTGAACATGTTCTAAAATCTTGATCAGCCATTTTTTATCACCCCCTATTTAACAATTAGTTTGCCCACCATGGTATGATGACCGATGCCGCAGAATTCATTGCACAGTATCGGAAATTCACCGGATGTTGTGGGTGTTACTGTTATAACATAATCCTGGCCTGGTATTGCCATATAATTGATATTCAAAGGATAAATGGAAAGCCCATGCTGGAAATCAAACGAAGAAAGATGAATTCTATAGGTTTTACCCTTTTCCAGCTCTAATACGGGCTTCCATTTCCATCCCGCTCCTACCAGATATGCATCGCCGCCTGCAGGTGGATGAACAACCGGAATATCATTCATCGCAACAGGCGTACCGTTTGCGTCTTTTACCTGATATTTTTGTATGAAACCGTTTACCAACTGTTCAAACTGTTCTCTTGGAGCCTTGTAACTCTCAGAAGATGGATTCTGCTTGCCAATATAATGATATATAGGCATCCAAACGAAAGATATCACCATCCATATAAGGGCAATGGCTAACCATATCTTTTCTTCCTTGTCTATCGGTTTCCACCAAACCTTCTCCGGAACTGAAATACTCATTTGAAAATCACCTCCTTTTTATTTTGGCAAGCCGGGCTGAGTTAGTATCTCTACGAGCCCCCATCCAGTATAAGAAACAACCAATATGACAAACCCCAAAATAAACAGAAGAAGCAGGTTGTCATAAAACTTCTGACCTGATGGAACATTTTCATCAGCCATATTATTTTCACCTCCTTTTAAAATAAAATATTCCTAACTACAAAAACAGGTTAAAAAGGTGCGCTTATTAGATAGTTCACCTCCCTTCCTTAGTCAAAGAAGATAAAAATACTGCAATGCGTATTGCTTAAACAAATTTTACCTGAAAATTGAGAATGGCTTATAGAAAGACCATATTGGTCTCTGACCTCACACGATATACTGGATTTCTCTTTCATATCCATAGGCAGTCTTGAGCCACTCATGGGACTCGTCTATGATTATAAAGATAAACACCAGACTCAAGCTTGGCTTGGGTACATCGAAGGTCAATAAGGCGGGTACGGGGGCCTTTTAGATTGGTAAACCTCATTAGAAAGTTCTGCTTAAAAGCTCCACCATCTCCACCCATGCAAGCACGGTTGTGGAGGCTTTCTAACGGGCTAAAAACATTCCCCTTACAGACCAACTCTAAAATTGGTTTTAATTTACTCTTATGCATCTTGTATGTCAAGCCTTTTTTATTCCTTACTCCTTAAGTATTATATTAAGGCGAATTATATTTAAACAGACTACTATTTGCATATGATAAAAATCATATTTTAATGCTTGCAGATATTGCATGATTTATTGTAGAATTTACAATAATGTTTCAAGGCTAAAGCCTTGAGTTACATTGTAACTCAAACTTGGAAAAGAGGTCTTACGACCAGGTTTGAGAATATGAGGAGGTGTTCCATAATGAGAGAAAGAATAGAAAAGGCCTTAGACAATATAAGACCAGCGCTACAGGCAGACGGAGGCGATATCAGGCTTGTTGATGTTGATGAGGCAAATGGCATAGTAAGAGTACAGCTTCAGGGCGCATGTTCAGGATGTCCAAGCTCACAAATAACCCTTGCAATGGGTGTTGAGCGGGCAATAAAGGAAGAAGTGCCCGAAGTGAAAGAGGTTGTATCGGTATAAAGAAACTATAGATGCAAGAAACAAGAGGCAAGATATAAGATTTTTCTTGCCTCCAACTTCTTGCCTCTTGTCTCTTTAGTTATGGCCTACTACATCACAGATGATTGCGTAAGCTGCGGGGTTTGCCTTCCTGAATGTCCGGAAGGGGCTATAAGCGAAGGTAACCCCTATATGATTAACCCAAGACTTTGCACAGATTGCGGTGCATGCGCTGAGGTTTGCCCTGTTGATGCATGCAAACTAATGCTGGAACCTGCAAAGATTGGATAAGAGAAACAGAAATTAGAAAATAGAAATGAGGAATAAGGGAAAGATTTTATCTGATTTCTAATTTCTCATTTCTTGTTTCTGCCTTTAAATAACGGAGGTTTTTTAAATGAGCAAGATTACCGTATGGTTTATTAAATGTGCAATGGTATATTTTCTTCTGGCGATTGTACTCGGCCTGCACATGGCAACTTCAGGCACAATATACCCGTATATGCCGATACACGCCCACTTTAACCTTCTTGGCTGGATGTCAATGATGATATACGGGGTTGGATACCATATACTGCCGAGGTTCAGCGGAAAACCCCTCTACAGTGAAAAGTTTGCAGAATGGCAGTTTTGGCTTGCAAACATAGGCCTTGTCGGTATGACCCTTGGCTGGATGGTAAGAAGCTGGCAAGGAGATTCAAGGGTGCTTATGATATTCTCTATTGTAGAGGCGGTGTCTGCATTAATCTTTGTTATAAACATGTTTAAGACAATAAAGGCTGCACCGGCGCCTTCAGCGGCAAAATAGTTTATGGATATTACTGTTCTCAAAGACAAAATCTCGTTTTCCAAAGACGGCCCTAAAAAAGAACTGCTCTACGATTCTGAAAAGACAAAAGCGGTGCTATTCTGCCTTGAGCCTGGCCAGAGCGTAGGGCCTCATGCGGTTTCATCAGAAATAGCCATGTTTGCAATTGATGGAAAAGGCATTATTATTACCGGCGAAGGAGAGAAGAAGGCAGAAAAAGGCTCTCTTGTTGTCTGTAAAGAAAACGAACAGCACGGCATAAGGGCGGTGGAAAGATTCGTTGTGCTGGCAGTCATAAATCCCAGACCGTAAAGACAGCGGCCCATGAACAGTGGCCACCAAACAGTAAAGAGGAGAAAAACTTGGTTGCAATTAAAGAAAAAATCACAAAACAGATGACAGTCAATGACGCAATAAAACTTTATCCCAATACCATCGGGGTCTTCAGTAAGTTTCGCATAGACTCATGCTGTGGCGGCGCCGTAAGCATTGAAGAAGCCTCAAAGAGGGATAGGGCCGATTTGGCCGCACTTCTTGAAAAACTGAATGAGGTGGCATTTGGACCCCATTAACGTCAACGAAAAAAAGCAGTTTTTCAAAGACGGTTTCCGACCGCAGATTCTGCATATCTCTCCAAAGCTGAAAATTCCGCTTATATGTATGGAGCAGGGGCAGATGATTCCACCACATCCAAGCGGCGCAGGCGTATTCTATGTGCTGGAAGGAAGCGCCATATTTACAGTTGCCGGAGAAAAAAAAGATCCATGCAGGATGATGATAGAGAACAATAATCAAGCACCAATAATCAAATAAATTCCAATTACCAATTTCCAATAACAAAATAACCAAAAGTCTTAACTTTGGGATTTCGGTTATTGGATATTATTTGGGATTTGTAATTTGGGATTTGGATTTTCTAACCCCAATGGAGGATTCTTTGGCAAAGGTAGCAGAGAGAATAACTCAGGCATCTGTGCTTGAGGCATTAAGCAAGGTAATGGACCCTGAACTCGGCAAAGACCTTGTTACCTTGAATATGATACGGGATATACGGATTGATGGCAATAAGGTAACTTTCCGCCTTGTTTTAACCACGCCTGCTTGTCCTTTAAGAAAAGAGCTTACAGATAATTGCAGAAATGCAGTTTTGGCAATACATGGAGTAAAAGAGGCTATTGTTGAAACATCTGCTGAAGTTCCACAAGCAAAAAAACTCCCTGACAAAGAACCAATTCCAAAGGTAAAAAACACCATCGCAGTGGCAAGCGGAAAGGGCGGTGTGGGCAAATCCACGGTTGCAGTAAATCTTGCTCTGGCGCTGGGCAAGAGCGGCGCAAAGGTAGGGCTTTTAGATACTGATATCTATGGCCCCAGCATACCCATGATGATGGGAATTCATAAACAGCTTCAGGCAACACCTGATGAAAAGATACTGCCGATAAGCAATTATGGCATAAAGCTCATGTCCGTCGGTTTTATGTTGGATGAAGAAACCCCTCTAATCTGGCGCGGGCCTATGGTCATGCAGATTGTAAAGCAATTTTTAACCGGCGTAGCATGGGGTGATTTGGATTATCTTGTTATTGACCTTCCGCCTGGCACCGGAGACGCACAACTTACCTTGGTGCAGACAATCCCATTAACAGGTGCTGTTGTTGTTACAACGCCTCAGGATGTTGCACTCATAGACGCAAGAAGGGCTATAAAGATGTTCCATGAGGTAAAGGTGCCGATACTCGGCATTGTAGAGAACATGAGCTATTTTCAATGCCCTCACTGCGGAGAAAAAACCGAGATATTCAGCCATGGCGGCGGTGAAAAGACAAGCCAACGATACAATGTCCCGCTCCTTGGCAAGATTCCCATAGACCCGCACATCAGAGAAGGCGGAGACAGCGGCAAGCCGATTGTTGTTGCAGAGCCGTCCTCGCCACAAACAGAGGCATTTATAAAAATATCGCAAACAGTTGCAGCAAAGATAAGTATGTTGGATATGGGTGAGTAAAATAAAATTTCTAAATCCTAATATCTAATTTCTAAGAAAATATCCATTAACTAAATTTACAATGTTTTGATTTTTACTTTTTTTAGTTTTTGACATTTAACATTTTATTAGGAATTAGGATTTAGAAATTAGAAATTTATTTAAAAATTTAGTACTTTTTATTTAGGATTTATAATTTCTTAAAAACAAATGAAAACCAAAGAGGCATTAAAAATCGCCCCTCCGCCAACCCCTGAAGAAAAGGCTCTTTCTCCCTATGATATAATTATCTGCAGGGCAGGAACCACAGGCTGCCCCCATGCCATAATAAATCCAAAACCCATTGCTGAAAAGATTGAAATCCTATTGGATGAACTTGGCCTCGGCAAACACATAAAGACAAAGGCCAAAGGCAAGCTACTCTATCACATGAAGTTCAAGATTGCCCTTGCAGGCTGCCCCAATTCCTGTCCTCAGCCTCAGATAAAGACATTTGGCATCAGCGGACAGGCAAGGCCTATTGCAACAGATAGCCCCTGCGTTGAGTGCATGAAGTGTGTGGAGATATGCAAGGAAAAGGGCGCTATAAAGATAATAGACGCCAGACCTGTCTTTGATTATGGTCTCTGCGTCCTGTGCGATGACTGTGCCGAGGTATGCCCGACCGAATCCATTGTCATTGAGAAAAAAGGTGCTAAGGTCATGGCAAACGGAAAACTTGGCAGACACCCAAGGCTTGCAGATGTTATTAAGGAATTTGCCACAGAAGATGAGGTATGCGAGATTCTGAAAAAAGTTGCAGAAGAGTATATGAAGCCTGTTAGAAGTCCTTCAGAATAAAGACAAATTAACCATTGACATAATAACTTGGTGCTGCAATAATAGAATCATAATGAATCATATTTGAGTCAGAAGGAGGTAGGCAATTTGAAGCAGATTACCCTAAGAGATATTCCTTATGAAATTGAAAGGCTCATAAAAAGAGAGGCCTCGGAAAAAGGCTTGAGCCTGAATAAGGCATTCCTTTCACTCCTTGAGAAAGCAACCGGCATTAAGGTTAAAGAGAAGAAAAAAAAGGCTATTTACCATGACTTAGACCGCCTCTCCGGCATCTGGACGAAAAACGATGCCGTGGCATTTGAAAAGAATCTCGAGCTCCAGCGTAAGATAGATGAAGGTTTATGGAAAAAAGCAGGATAATACTGGACACCTCTGCTTATTCAGCCTTTTTAAAGGGAAATCTTGATATCAAGCTGTCATTGCAAGAGGCGGATGAAATATTCATCAATCCTGTCGTACTTGGCGAATTGTTGGCTGGTTTTGCAATGGGAAAAAATGAAAAGAAAAACAGGGCTATCCTTCAAGAATTTCTTTCCTCTCCTCGGATTAAAGTCGTTAATATTGATGAAGAGACATCAGAAAGATATGCGGTAATAATAAATTATCTCCTTACACAAGGCACACCGATACCAACCAATGATTTATGGATAGCTGCCTCTGCAATGCAGTATGGACTTAAAGTTGTAACTACCGACAACCACTATTCCAAGGTGCCGCAAATCATTACCGAATATCATCAGGCCGGCTGATATTTAAACAAATTCCGTAACAATATCTTGCTTCTTCACATCTTTTGTTATAAAGAAATCCGAGAGGGGCGTTCATGATTTAGATCATCGGTGGCTGTAAGTCATCCACTGGAATGGCTGGTTATATCCTTTTCTATTTCAATAAAACCTCTACAATTTCTTTGGATAAAGGCTCAAAGAATCGTGTTGTTGGTGCATTAACAAAAGTGAACCATCTCCCGTTTTGCCTGCCCGACGCAGAACCGGACAATTCACAAGTATTAGATAGGTACACCTTTACAGTTATAGCAGCGACATCAACGGTTCCTGACCAATTAGTAGCGCCATCAATCCACTCTGTTATTATCCCTGTTATTAGCATGGCGTACCCATTATCTGCGGCATATCTGCAAGCTTTTTCCACATCTACCATGTTAAGCGAGGAAAACTCCCTACTTTTTGGAAGCTCGGCCGAATTTCCTGCCGCAAGCAATTTATTTGTGAATACCGTTGCAAAAGGTTCTCCAACTCCTTGGACCTGATGCCCTTTGTAGAAAGGATCATAAAATGGGAAAACCATGACTCTATTCCCCCGAACCGATGACTTTTCTGGTGTATCAAGTTTAACGTTTAGCCCTGCACAACTGGATAAAAAGAACATATAGCCCAATAAAGTGACGATGTATAATAGCGTTGACCTCATTATCCTCTTCCTTATTTTATAATGCATAACGTGGCGCCGGATCAGCAGCCGGCGCCGAGCAAATTTATTTGTGAGGCGCAGGTCTGCTGCATACGGCTTGTTCTGCAGCGCCGCTTTCTTTTTTTGGCGGCGCAAAGAACAAGACGGATGGCAACGATAGAATTCAGCGGGGCGTCTTTTCGCATCCGCTCCAATGATTGGTTACACTCATAATGTCTTTAATTAGAAGCATAAAAAGTAAATTCAAGTTTTGGACAGCCATTAGGACAGGTCAATGTTGTTATTCTACCCATTCCTTGTTTAAATTCATTACTCTGTTGCAAAGTGCTTTTTATGGTTTTGTCAAAACAGTTGCAACACAATTTACGAGCATCTTGAAAATTGCCTTTAAAATCACTATTTATAAAAGCAAAAACCCCATCTCCAATTTGTTTACAGGAATATTGTTCCCTCTCAATACTCCAATCTTTAAGGCGATTACATTCTTTTTCGAGGTCAGATATTTTTGTTTGAAACGACAAGAGTTGCTCCTTACTGGCAAGAACACTATCGATTGTCTCGATAAGACGTTCCTTAACCTCAGAAGTTGCGGTCTTAATCTTATCAATATCTCTAAGCTCCTGGATGGCTATAATAATATCCTTCGCTGCTTTAAGACTGGAGATGGCTGATGGTAAATATTCAATCATGCTTTTATGCCTTTCTTTATTTGTGTAACATTCTTTTTTATGCTGCATGCGTTTTTTGTTATGATTTTAGAAGAAACTATGGGTTCTGTCAATACGAATAGCTAAACTGTAACTGTTTAACTCATTGAAAAATAAAACAATTAATTTTCAATTGAATATTATGTCGCATACTATATAATTATCAAATTATATGTAGAGCAGAAACTACGACCAAAAGAGCGCTTCCCACATTTCCTAAGCTTGCAAGACCTCTACCAACTCTTTACGCTTTTAATCCTGTTCTTTTTGAAATAATCTTAAGTTCCTCAAAATATCTTTATGCTTGCCTGCGGGTTAATCCGAAAAATGCATTTGGTTTTTATTTTTCGTGGCAACCGCAAGATTTGAACCAAAGCCTGCCCCTGAAGGTTTTTATCAGGGGATTGCGTTTGTAAGAAAATGTTATTGCATTTTCTGGGTTAACAAATTTTATTGAATTTTGATAGCATTTTGTTACTGTAGCATTATTATGACAAATAAATTTAAAAAAACAGCCATGAATGCGGCCAAAAAAGCCGGCCTGCTCCTTAAGAAAAATATTGACAAGGTGCATCACATTGAATTTAAAGGTGTCATAGATATTGTAACGGAGATGGACAAAAAGGCTGAAGACTTAATAATAAAAATAATTAAACATGAGTTTCCAGAACATGGCATATTGACGGAAGAAAACCGGGAACAAAAGACTGATTCTGAATATCGCTGGATAATTGACCCGCTTGACGGAACTACAAACTATTCACACGGCTTTCCTATTTTTTGTGTTTCAATTGCATTAGAAAAAAGAGGTGCGGTAGTAATGGGTGTTGTTTATAACCCAATGCTCAATGAATTGTTTACAGCCGGCATTGGACAAGGGGCGCATCTCAACAATAAAAAAATAAAGGTGTCCGGTATCGGCGAGCTTTCCAAAAGCCTGCTTGCAACAGGTTTCCCCTATGATGTAAGGACATCTCCACAAAACAATATTGCCCATTTTGCAAACTTCGCTGTAAGGGCTCAGGCCATAAGAAGGGCGGGCTCTGCCGCTCTGGATATGTGTTATGTTGCGTGCGGAAGGTTTGACGGTTTCTGGGAATTGAAGCTAAAGCCGTGGGATACTGCGGCAGCAACGCTTATCATTAAGGAGGCCGGCGGCACAGTAACAGATTTCGCCGGTAAGCCGTTTTCCTTATACACGGGCGAAACCCTTGCGAGCAATGGTTTGATCCATAATGAAATGATAAAGGTGCTGAAAGGTAAAGAGAAATAAAAATGGGCCTATGAAAACCGTCTTCAATAGACCCATTAAAGATTAAATCCACAAAACAATTTAAACTGTTTTGTGGGCGAGCAATTTGGCTCCCAGGGAGGGACTCGAACCCCCGACCAGGTGGTTACAAGGATTCCCAATGTTTCCAGAGGGCTTGGACTATCTCATCACCCACCTCTAAAAAACTTTTGGGTTAGGGTGTCGGGCGCTTTTGAGGTTTATTGGTTGGGATCCTCACCTCTTAGTCTCTGCACGTTTCCGCTTACTTTTTCCCTTCAGCAGACTTCGCTCAGGATTACCATACCTATTTTAGGCTTTAGGCTTCCCTGAATTCACCCGATTTTTCAATCACGGTTTCCCGTGAAAGCTGCAACTCTGAATGAACCTCTCGGTGACAATTTGCACAAAGAACTATGCATTTATCCAAATCTTCTTTGATTTTGGCCCAACTTCGTGTGTAGCCCTTATCTGAGATACCAAAATCTTTACCGTCAGAATTTACATGGTGTAATTCAAGGGCTTCTCTGCATTTATTATATCCGCAGATATTGCAACTCGCCCCTTTATACTCGAGAGCCATTTCTCTAATCTTCTTTCTGCGCTTTTGAACGGCTCCTATCAAGTAATACCGACGGTCTGCATAACTCCTTTTGTCTCGTTTGAGGCTCATTCCTTTCTACAGCCACCTGCTCTACCGACTGAGCTACCTGGGAATATCGGTGTTTCTGTTTTTCAAATTACCACATCCTAATATTTCTAAATGTAAAAATCAAGATTTTTATTGATACGTAAAAAAAAGTCAATGTCTATTTCTGGGTTGATTAAAAAATTATCTTTGACGGCTGCTTTCTGCATTAGCAATATGATTCATGAACTACCCTGCGGCAGAAACCGCAGGGTATCAAAATAAAGAGCATGAGTCATTTGATGTCATTCCTGCGAAAGCAGGAATCCAGAAAGAAACAAAAGACTGGATTCCGCATCAAGTGCGGAATGACACATAAGGTAACCCTGTGGCAAGACCATAGGGAGTTTTCAAGTTAATTAAATATTTTTGGTGCCGGAGGTCGGAATCGAACCGACATGGGGTTGCCCCCGCGGGATTTTGAGTCCCGTGCGTCTACCAGTTTCACCACTCCGGCGTATCTGCTTTTCAAACTAACATAAGGAAGTTTTTCCTGTCAAGAATAAATCATTTTCGCCCCCGCTAACCTGTTGTTAATCATTGTTAAATTTCTCTTGACAAACCCCAAGAGCAAGACTATAGTTTATGCCAAGTGGAATAAAGTGGAATAAAGTGGAATATGTATCCATGGAAGTGGTATATACGGGATAGTTTTCTCAGAAAGGGGCTGAACCGTGTTTAGAGGAATATTTGAACATACCATTGACTCAAAAGGAAGAATTAGCATTCCATCCAAATTCAGAGATATCCTCTCGGATAAATACGATGAAAGAGTTATTATCACTAACCATTATGATGGGTGTCTTGTTGCGTACCCTTTTAAGGAATGGCAGATTATAGAAGATAAAGCAAGTAAACTTCCCATACTAAAGAAAGAGACAACAAATTTTATAAGGTTTTTCATCTCTGGCGCAGCAGAATGTCAGATAGATAAGCTCGGAAGAATTCTCATACCCCCTGGGCTTAGAGAACATGCAAAGCTGGAAAAAGATATTGTCCTCGCCGGAGCTCTCAAACAGATTGAAATCTGGGCCAAAACAAGATGGGAAATGGTGTTTGCAAGGGCTCAAACAAATATTGATGAAGCCAGAGAGATACTTACAGGCTTGGGGCTGTAGTCGCTTTGCTCCATTGAAAAATGCAAAGTGCAAATTTAAAATTGACAAATAAGAATCTTCTTAATCTTGCATTTTGCAATTTGCATTCTGGAATTTGCAATGATTAAACACCTCCCTGTCATGACGGAGGAAGTTGTAAGATTCCTTGAATGTAAACCAGGCAAAATATATGTGGATGGAACGCTTGGCGGCGGCAGCCATGCCAACTTAATACTAAAAGCCACCGCTCCGACAGGTAAGGTAATAGGAATGGATTGGGATGAAGATGCGATCACGGCGGCAAAAGAAAGACTTAAGGATTACTCTGAGCGAATGACAGTAGTCAGAGAAAGTTTTGCCAATATAAAAAAGGTGATGGAAGATTTAGACATTAAAACTGTTGATGGAATTTTATTAGACCTTGGCATATCTTCCTATCACCTTGAAAGGCCTGACAGGGGTTTTAGTTTTAGATTTGATGCACCATTGGATATGAGAATGGATAAGAGACAGGAAAAAACAGCATATAACATTGTAAATGAACTCTCCCAGGAAAAGCTGGAAGAAATTATTTGGAAGTATGGAGAAGAGAGATGGGCAAAGAGGATTGCAAAGGCTATCGTTGAAGAAAGGCGGCACGGGCCCATAGCCACTACAAAACAACTTTCTGTGCTTGCATCTTCCGCCATACCAAAGAAGTTTCACCCAATGGAAATCCATCCTGCCACGCGGACCTTTCAGGCAATAAGGATTGCTGTAAATGATGAGCTAAACAATTTAAACAAGGCTATTGATGACGGCGTAAACCTTCTTGGCTCCGGAGGAAGGATGGTTATTATATCTTTTCATTCGCTTGAGGACAGGATTGTAAAAAAATCTTTCAGAAGGCTTGCTAAAGGTTGTATATGCCCAAACGATTTTCCAAGATGTATTTGCAGTAATCTGCCGAAGCTTAAAATTATAACCAAAAACCCTATTACTCCGTCATTGGAAGAGATTGCTAAAAACCCAAGGGCAAGGAGTGCAAAACTCAGAGCATCAGAGAGATTGTAGATGTCCCGTGCAGCAGCAAATGGCATACTTTCTGCAAAGACAACAGCACGGCAAATGAGCCGTGCATCCTCCGGCCGCTATCCTCTTTTTGTAGCTGCTGCTACTATTATAATTGTCCTGCTATGTACGCTCTTTTATCTCTGGAGCAGGCTTATTGTTGTAAGCCTTGGTTATGAAATAGCAAAGGCAAATAAAGAAAGGGTTGATCTTATGGCTGATGCCCAAAGGCTTAAGTTTGAAGCCCTTTCGCTAAAATCTCCTCAGAGGATAGAGGCCATTGCCTTAGATAAGCTGGGATTAGTCTATCCAAAAAGAGAACAGGTAATAATGGTAAAATGAAGAGTATAGACTCCAGACCACAGACTATAGACTAAAACCTTTTTAAGTCTTAAGCCTTGTGTCTGGAGTCTTGGGTCTTATATGAAAGAAACTATCCCATATCTAAAATTTCGTGTTATTATTATTTTATTATCTTTTGTTTCTATATTTATAATAATTTTTGCTAAGACCGTAGAACTTCAGATTTTAGAACGTGATAAGCTTAAGGCCAAGGCAGATAATCAACATTTGAAGACTATGAATATTATCCCAATGAGAGGCAGCATCTATGACAGAGCAATGAAAGAACTTGCTGTCAGCATGGAGGTTGATTCAATCTATGCACAACCTTTCAGGATAGATGATAGCGAAAAATCAGCAAGTCTTGTTGCAGCCGCCCTTTCTATTGACAGGAAGGAACTGGAAGCCAAATTTACATCAAAGAAATCATTTGTATGGGTCAAAAGGCAACTGGACTTTGCTAAGGCTGAAAAGGTTAGAAAATTGAACATACAGGGAATAGGTTTTATTAAGGAGGGGAAGAGGTTTTATCCTAATCCACAGGTTGCCAGCCATCTTATTGGCTTTGTGGGAGTAGACTCAAAAGGTCTTGAGGGCGTTGAATTAGGTTATGAAGAATATATGGCAGGAACATCTTCCCGCCTGACGGGAGAAAGAGACGCTCTGGGCAACGAGATTTCACTTGGCAGCTTAAGACAGGAATCATCCAAAGGTTCGGATATAGTTCTTACCATAGACAAGACTATTCAGTATATCGCCGAGAAAGAGCTTTTTAAAGTTGTCGCAAACAGCCGGGCCAAAAGCGGTATGGTTATAGTGATGGCTCCAAGGACTGGAGAAATCCTTGCAATGGCCAATGCACCGCATTTTAACCCTGATATCTTCTTTGAATATAAGAACCCAAATATCTGGCGCAACAAGGCAACTACCGACACATTCGAGCCTGGTTCAACCTTTAAGGTTTTTCTACTTGCCGCTCTTTTTGAGGAGGGCGCAGCCAAGGCCGATGACCTGTTCTTTTGTGAAAATGGTCATTATAGTGTAGCTGACAGAACATTTCATGATGT
>JACRML010000024.1 GCA_016214995.1 Deltaproteobacteria bacterium | reverse complement strand
GCGTTTCCCACCCATGTTAAATTAAGCCCGCCAAAGGAAAAAAAGATAGACGCCTTTATACTCAACGGATGTGAATGCGAGCCATACCTGACATCTGACCATAGAATAATGATTGAAGAGCCTGAAAAGGTTGTGTGGGGAATGAAGGCTTTAATGAAGGCAGCGGGGGTCGAGAATGGCTTTATCGGCATAGAGGAAAATAAATCCGATGCAATAGAGGCGCTGGAAAAAGTTACGAGAGGAAGCAATATAAAAGTTATGAGCCTTGAGACAAAATATCCGCAGGGCGCTGAAAAGATGCTTATAAAGGCTGTTGTTGGCAGAAAGGTGCCTGTTGGCAAACTTCCAATGGATGTCGGGGTTGTAGTAAATAATGTTGGGACAGCAGTTGCAGTATATGATGCAGTCAAATATAGCAAGCCTTTGATTGAAAGGGTTGTAACCATAAGCGGCAATGGCGTAAAAGAGCCAAAGAATCTTTTGGTTCGCATAGGCACAAGCTTTGAGGATGTATTGAACCAGTGCGGAGGAATTACAAAGCATGGAGAGAGAGAGGTATTAAACGGCGGCCCCATGATGGGTATTGCCCAGACAACCCTTGATGTGCCTGTTATAAAAGGCACTTCAGGCATAACAGTTCTGGCAGGCAAAGAGATAAAACCCAGCACATACCAGCCATGTATAAGGTGCGGTAGCTGTGTTGAGGTATGCCCTGTAAACTTAATGCCGTATAAGCTTGGTGATTTGGGCAGGCTTTACAGGCTGGATGAATTAAAGATATGGGGTGGGTTGGTGTGTATAGAGTGCGGCTGCTGCTCATATACCTGTCCGTCTAAAAGACCCTTATTGCACTGGATAAGGGTGGGGAAGGTTAAGATAAGGGAAAGAGAGAAGGTATAAAGAAAATTTCTAATTTTCAATTTCTAATTTCTAAATAAATATTAGGGCAAGTGGCAGGTTATAGCTGGCAGCAAAAAGCTATTACCTGTGTTGAGACATTTTGGAATTAGAAATTTGCTTGGAAATTAGGAATTAGAAATTAGGAACTTTATAATAATATGGAAGAAAAAATTCAGGATAAACCTCATGAGAAACCAAAAGAGCCACCGATAGAGAGACTCATTGTCTCTTCTTCTCCGCATTTTCTCAGGGACGAAAATATCCACAAGATTATGCACACAGTCGTACTGGCGCTTCTTCCTGCTATGGCTGCCAGTGTATACTTCTTCGGTTTAAGGGCAGCCGGGCTAATCATTATTTCAGTTGCAGCATGTATGCTTACAGAATATGCGGTTCAGAAGCTCAGGAAAAAACCCATAACAATATGGGATGGAAGCGCCATTATTACAGGCATTCTTTTGGCATTGACGCTTCCTCCGAGTTTTCCATATTACGGCGCTGTGTTAGGGTCTGCCTTTGCCGTTGGCGTTGGAAAACAATTATTTGGCGGGCTTGGTTATAATATATTTAACCCTGCGCTCCTAGGAAGGGCATTTTTGCAGGCGACCTATCCGGTTTTGATAACTACATGGAGCGAGCCGCTTTCTAAGGCTGCAAAAGCTGGCGTAGACGCTGTAACTGCCGCAACGCCATTGGCACTTATGAAATTTGAAGGCAAGATGTCATCGCACCTTGATCTGTTCTTCGGCAATGTGGCCGGCTCAATGGGAGAAACCTCCGCTCTTGCGCTGCTTATCGGCGGTCTTTATCTCCGCTACAGAGGCTATATAAACTGGAAGTTGCCGCTCGGTTACCTTGCTTCAATGGCATTATTTGGAGGCATATTCTGGCTTATAAACCCGACCAAGTATCCTGATCCGCTCTTTCATATCCTTGCGGGCGGCGCAATGCTGGGCGCATGGTTCATGGTAACTGATATGGTAACATCGCCGGTAACTCCGCTCGGACAATGGATATTTGTAATATGCGGAGGGCTTCTTGCGGTTGTAATCCGTTTATTCGGAGGCCTTCCTGAGGGTGTGATGTATTCCATACTTTTGATGAATGCGTTTGTGCCGCTCCTCAATAAACATACAAGGCCGAAGTTTTTTGGCGAAGGAATAAAAGTTGAATAATGTTGTCACAAAAATGTTGTTGGTATTAACGGTTATCGGCGCAGTCTCCGGCGGCATCCTTGCAGGAGTTTTTCATGTGGCTGACCCTCTAATCCAGGCAAACCGTGAAAAAGAACTCAAAGAGGCAATCTTTGTTGTCCTGCCTGAGGCAAAGGATTACAAGGTTATGGAAAAAGAGGTTGATAAGGAAAAGCTGGCAATATACAAAGGTATTGACGCCGAGGAAAAGCTGGTGGGCATTGCATTCATTGCGGACGGAGGCGGATTTCAGGGGAACATACGAATTATGGTTGGACTTGGTATTGATTATCTCAAACTCAAAGGCATAAAAATTCTTGAGCAGAATGAAACGCCCGGCCTTGGCAACAGGATAAAAGAGCCTGCCTTTGAAGGCCAGTTTAAAGGTCTTGAGATAAAACCCAAGGTAGAGTATATTAAATACCGCAAACCGGAAAAACCGAATCAGATACAGGCAATAACCGGCGCAACCATTTCCTCGGATGCGGTGGTGAAAAATGTCAATAATGCAGTGTCAAGAGTGCTGAAGGCGTTTCCGCAGGAGGAGGTTTTAAAATAATGGCTGATAAACAAAATCTCTGGCACGAATTTAAAAAAGGACTCTGGCAGGATATACCGCCGTTTAGGCTGGTTCTCGGAACCTGTCCTACGCTTGCCGTTACCAATTCCGTGATCAACGGCGTTGCCATGGGGCTGGCTACCTTATTTGTTTTGTTAACTTCAAACATCACCGTATCTCTTCTCCGAAAGATTGTGCCGGGGCAGGTAAGGATTGCGGCCTATGTGGTCATCATAGCGCTGTATGTTACGGTAGCAGACATGTTCCTTGCGGCAATGTTTCCGCCCATATCAAAGGCGCTGGGGCCGTATGTGCCGCTCATTGTGGTAAACTGCATCATTCTGGGAAGGGCAGAGGCATTCGCCCAGAAAAATCCCCTCATGCCGTCCATTATGGATGCGCTGGGCATGGGCATCGGGTTTACCATGAGCCTTGCGGTCATGGGCGTGATACGGGAACTGTTTGGTTTCGGCAGCATAATGGATATAAAACTTCTGGGCGATTGGTTTGAGCCGTGGATAGTTATGATACTCCCTGGCGGCGCATTCATTGTATTCGGATTTTTGGTGGCGCTGGTAAATTATCTTTCAAGGAAAAAGGCTGAGACAATCTGCCACTAAAAAATATGAAACTAATACTCATCTTCATATCAGCATCGCTTATAAATAACTTCGTTCTCACTTACTTCCTCGGCATCTGTCCGTTTCTCGGCGTATCCAACAAGACGGAGAATGCCTTGAACATGGGGCTTGCAACGACTTTTGTCATGACATTGACCGCAGCGGTCACATGGCCCATATACACCTATATACTTGTAAAATTCAATGTGCCGTTTCTTGAATATGTTGCCTTCATCATAGCCATAGCCGCGCTGGTGCAGTTGGTTGAGATGTATATAAGAAAGAGCAGCCCGGCGATTTACCGGGCTATGGGAATTTATCTTCCACTCATTACCACCAACTGCGCTGTTCTGGGTCTTGCGCTTTTTATGGTTCTGAGAGATTACAACTATATAGAAAGCATCATCTTCGGCTTCGGCACTGGCGCAGGTTTTACCCTTGCCATGCTGATGATGTCCGGCATCAGGGAAGAGTTGGAATTTGCCGATGTGCCTCCTATGTTTCAGGGTGTTTCCATAACCCTGATTATTGCCGGTATGATGGCATTGGCGTTTATGGGATTTGCTGGGTTGATAAGAGGATAAGAGACAAGAGGTCAGAGGCAAGAAGTTAGATGCAAGAAAAAAATTTTGTATCTTGTTTCTTGCCTCTTGCATCGTGCAACTTAACAAAACTATGACAGGCAATATTGTAATCATATCAATAGCAAGTATGGGAGGTCTCGGCGCGGCCCTATCGCTTTTTCTTGCGTATGCGGATAAAAAGCTCAAGGTGGAAGAGGATCCGAGGATTGAGGCGCTTCTTGCTATCCTCCCCAATACCAACTGCGGCGGCTGCGGCAGCGCAGGATGGAGAAAAGGCATGTGTATATAGCTGTATCGGCTATGGAGACTGTGTTGAGGCCTGCAAGTTTGATGCAATGACTATGAATGACAAAGGTTTGCCTGTTGTGTTCTATGATGCTTGCGTGGGATGCGGCGCGTGTGCAAGGGCGTGTCCAAGAAACATTATCGAGATGCATCCCATTGAGCACAAGATATTTAACTATTGCAGGAATAGGGATAAAGGTGCTGTTGCAAGAAAGATATGTACCGTATCTTGTATAGCATGTGGTCTGTGTGTCAAGGATTGTGCAGCAGAAGACGGCATAGCGATGATGGATAACCTTGCTGTTGTAAATTATGATAAATGTCTTCAGAATGACCAGCCAACCAAGAGATGCCCAACTGAATGTTTACGCTTTGGTGAAGAAGAAAAGATGACCAAAGAGGCTTACTATTCTTCCTTGCCTGAAAAAGCGGTTTAGAATATCCTTGCACAACTATTAAGAAAAGATAATCAGATTTTAATTAACAATTAATCAAATTTTTGATAAACTTTTCAAATATGGCAAAGCAGATTCAAAAAAGTGAAAATAAAAAATTGTTATGGGTTGGCCTTGCTGTATTGGTGGTTATTGGTTTCGGAGGTGGTTATTTGCTTTCCTCATATCTTGGCAGTGGTTACGATAAGAATATAACAGATATATCAACTATCAGAGGCGGTGAGACGAGGCCAACTCTGTCGCCTGTAAGATTCACAGGCAAAACTGCTTTAACATACGAAATAGCCAGAGAGATACCGGAGATACTGGACAGCCTCCATTGTTACTGTGAGTGCAAAAAGCATTTTGGACATAAAAGCCTTCTTACATGTTATGTTGATGACCATGCAGCCTTTTGCGATGTGTGTATGGATGAGGCTATACGGGCATATGAACTTTTTAAACAGGGCAAAGATATACTGACCATTAGAAAGACTATAGACAGAGAATTTTCCCGTTAAGGAGACGATACGATTACACTGATTATAAAACCAGATTACACCGATTAAAACCAATATATTCTTTCCGTGTAATTGCTTCTAAGAAATCTGTGTAATCTTTGTATAAGGAGTACAACCTTGGGTAAAAAAGAGTTTTTTCTTATTATAGGACTGATTGTTCTGTCATTGGTTGTGGGTGTTGTGATTGGAAAGATGAAAGGCACAACTGATAGAAATGATGTGACAGTGCCGCCAACTGCATATGAAGAAAAGAGAGGCGGAGGAATAATGCAACCTTCAGCAAATCAGCCGCCGTTTGGACAGTATGATTTTACAGTGCAAATTCAAAAAATATTAAAAGAAAAGCCTAATGACGCAAAGGCATTTGCTGAGGTTGGAGACATCTATTTTGACCAGCAAAAGTTTGTTGAGGCCATAGAATATTATAAAAAGGCGATTGCCCTGGATAAAGAGGATATTGATTCGTATAATGATATAGGGCTCTCTTATCACTACATAGGCAAGTCAGATGAGGGGCTTAAGTATGTGGAGGAGGGAATAAAAAGAAACCCTGTTTACCAGAGGGTTTGGTTGACAAAGGGTTTTATACTTGCTGTTACTGGTAATATTACCGATGCAAAGAGTGCATGGGAAAAGGCATACAGTCTGGATCCAAATAGCGATATAGGAAGATCGGCTGCAAGTTTCCTTGCCCAACATCAGGGATCTGGCAGATAAAGATTAAGATGGTTTTAAAAGGTGAAGGAGAAGATTTTCAGACTTAATATGATTTTTGAATTGCAATTCCATTTTTTAAAGTGAAGAGACCGCTTTGACAACATCTGATAAAGACCCAATACATATAATTATAGGCAATAAGATATGGGGGCTTTTTGGCTCCTTAAAGTTTACGCTATTTATACTTTTTTCCCTTGCAGTATTTTCCATAATAGGTACAGTCATACAGCAAAACCAACCACCTGCATTTTATACAATGGAATACGGCAAGTGGGCATCTTTAATTTTACGCCTTGGTCTGGAAGATATGTATCATGCAAGGTGGTTTTCAACCCTTCTCGTATTCCTCATTGTAAATATAGTTGTATGCACAATTGACAGGTTTCCACCGAAATGGAAGTCAACATTTGAAAGCAAAGTAGATGTTGATGCCAGATTCATTAAAAACCTGCTTAATAACCATACCATTATTCTTAATGATGAACCTGCACTTGCAAGAGAAAGGATTATGAATGTTCTCCGCAGCAAAAGGTATAAGATAAAAGAGGCAAATAATGCAGGGGGAATGTCCATATATGCATGGAAAGGAATGATTGGCAGGTTTGGCTCCGATGTTGTTCATGTGAGTCTTCTGCTAATTCTGGCAGGTGTTATAATAGGGAGCATAGTCGGGTTTAAGGATTTTGGCGCATTTTATGAAGGAGAGGTTACAACTATTCCTGTATCGGAGTTTCAATTTGGGATAGATAGTTCATGGCATGGCATTCCTCTTCCAAAGATTCAACGGTATAGAAAGGCATCTGATATTCAACTACGGCTTGATAAATTTTGGATAGATTATTATGAAACTGGCCAGACAAAACAGTACAACAGCATATTGACTGTTAGTGACAATGGCAAGGAAGTTATTAAAGGCAAACAGATATGGGTTAATGCACCACTGCATTATAAGGGTTTGACCTTCTATCAAAGCAGTTATGGAATGGCTTATGATAAGGTAAAACAGGCTGAATTTGTATTAAAAAACAGTAAAAGCGGCAAAGCGATAGCCCCATTTTTTACAGCTGATTGGAATACCCCGTTTGATATTCCAGGCACTGATTATAGGATCAGGATTGTTGGATTTGTATCGGATTTTGCATTTGACCCTGCAACCAAGACAATATTTCCAAAATCAGCAGAGCATAATAACCCGGCAATCAATGTGGAAATATATAAAGCAGGCAAACTTGTGTCCCGACCTTGGCTTTTTTACAACTATACCGACCTTTTTGCAGCCATCCCTGGTTCTGATTATGAGCTTGTATTTCAGAGGTATCAGGGTATATTATATACGGGTCTATCGATCAATAAGGACCCTGGCACCACTGTTGTATGGGCAGGGTCGGTATTGATGGTTGTCGGTTTTTTTATGGCGTTTTTCATTTTTCATAAAAAGATATGGATCAATGTGAAAAGAAACGGCAATGAAACAGAGGTGTATGTTGGTGGGATGATAAATAAAAATAAGTTTATTTTTGAAAGAGAGCTTTCAGAAATTGCTGAGTCTATCAAATCTGATATCTCTGGAGGGGTGAGGAAATGAAAGTAATAATGAGCTTACTGTTTTTTGACATGGCCTTCTGGTTTTATCTTGCTACGATGATTTTATATATTGGTTACTGGATCATTAAAAAAGAGTGGTTGGGACAGGCTTCAACTGTTTTGGCAATTATCTCCACCTTTGCAATCTTCATGATGTTGATATTCAGAACCAAGGAATCTGGTCATGCGCCTTTTTCAAACCTCTATGAATCAATGTCTTTCTTTGTATGGATTATATCTATTGCCTATCTTGTCATTGAATTCAGATACAAAATAAAGGTCGTAGGTGCATTTGTGATGTCCATTGCCTTTATAGCAATGCTTGCAACCTCTATGCTGCCGTATCGTTTTCAGGATATTCAGCCGCTAAATCCAGCCCTTCAAAGTATCTGGTTTGAATTACATGTATTCTCGGCCTTTATAGGATATGCCGGTTTTGGTCTGGCATTGGGCATGGCTGTAATGTATCTCATCAAGGCCAGATTTGAGGAAAGCAAGACATCTCATTTTTTGATAGACAGATTGCCGCCGTCTGCAATCTTGGATGAACTCAGCTATAAGTCAGTAGCCTGGGGTTTTGTATTTTTTACAATGGGTGCACTTATACTCGGTGCGGTCTGGGCAAACAAGGCATGGGGGACTTATTGGAGTTGGGACCCAAAGGAGACATGGAGCCTTATTACCTGGTTTGTCTATGCAGCCTATCTGCATGCGAGGGTTACCAGAGGATGGAGAGGCAAAAAGGCGGCCTATGTTGCCATCTTTGGGTTCTTGTCAACGGTCTTTCTCTACTGGGGTGTAAGCTTTGTTTTGCCAGGTCTCCATACCTATGCATCACAATGAGATGGTGAGCAGTAGAATATAATTCCTAAATCCTAATGTCTAATCCCCGATGAAGGCCTTCGGGGACATGTTTCTAATGAAATGTCCAATGAGTAAATTTCCAATTTATGTTTTTCGACATTCTATTGGAAATTGGGATTTAGAAATTATAAATTTATAAGAGGACTGTATGCCAGATACATTAAGTGACAATAAGGGATTGTCCAATAAGGCTATAATTGGTGTAGTTGTAGCAATAATTATAAGCGTAGTACTATTGGTAATAATTGGGCAGAGGCAAAAATTTGAACCTGTTCTGGAAGGGAAGGTAGCCCCTGATTTTACCTTGCCTGATTTGCACGGTAAAATGGTTAGCTTATCCGATTACAAAGGTAAAGTGGTTTTTGTTAATTTCTGGGCAACATGGTGCAAACCATGCGAAGAAGAGATGCCGTCTATGCAGGCAATGTATGAAGTGCTTAAAAATAGGTTTCAGAATTTTGAACTGCTGGCTGTAAGCGTTGATTCAAAAGAGCTTAACGTGGTAGAATCCTTTGCCAAGAAATACAGACTTACATTTCCCATACTGCATGATAGAAAAGGTAAGGTAAAGGAGATTTATAAGACAACAGGCGTTCCGGAGACCTTCATAATAGACCAGAATGGCGTTATAGCTGAAAAGGTATGGGGCCCTAGGAATTGGAGTAACCAGGATAGTGTAAGGACAATCATTGAACTGTTAACAAATGGGGCATCATCGCCAGATAGGTATAAGCAAAAAAAGGCAGCATATTGATGTCATCAATATTTTATCAGAATGTAATCCCCTTGGTTATTTGCACCTTATTTTTTATATATCCATTAAATGTAAATTCGGCTGGACGGAATTATTGGGCAGATGTTGGGGTGATTAAGATTGGAGAGAAAAAGCCTGTGCCAGCCCCTGATTTTACGCTTAATAATCTGGATGGCAGAAGGGTTTCTTTAAAGGATTTTAAAGGCAAGGTTATATTCTTGAATTTTTGGGCTACATGGTGTACACCATGCGTAATAGAGATGCCGTCAATGGAGGTCCTGCATAAAAGATATAAAGATAAAGGCCTTGTTGTGCTGGCGGTAAACTCTGAAGAGGGTGTTAAAAAAGTTAGCAGTTTTATCAAAAAGAAAAGTTACACATTTCCTGTCCTTCTGGATAGTGATGGTTCAGTGATAAACAATTCTTACAGGGCTATGGGTTTTCCAACCACATATCTGATTGACAGGAGTGGCATGGTGATTGGTAAAGCAGAAGGGGCGAGGGAGTGGGATTCACTGGAATCATTTAAATTAATAGAGGAGATACTCAAAAAGTAATTTCGGGATTTCAAGTTTCAAATCCCGAATTTAAAATTACTATGACACAAGAGGTTTCAATACCCATTGCATTTTTATTTGGTCTTCTTTCGTTTGTGTCGCCTTGCGTCCTGCCGCTTGTGCCGTCTTATATCTCTTTTGTTACAGGTATATCATTTGAGGAATTGTCAGATGGGAATGGAAATAGAGAACTTAAAAAGATAATACTTACAAACTCGCTGATGTTTATACTGGGTTTTTCTATGGTTTTCGTAAGCCTTGGAGCATCTGCAAGTTTTGCAGGTGAACTGCTGCGCACATATCAGGATGTTATAAGAAAGGTTGGAGGCATAGTAATTGTCCTGCTCGGCATCCATATTGTAGGTATAATAAACTTTACTATTCTTCAGCGGGATAAAAGGCTGCACTTTTTCAGGGAAAAACCAGCAGGCATCTTTGGTTCATTTCTTATAGGGGTTGGGTTTGCAGCAGGCTGGACACCGTGCATAGGGCCGATACTGGCAACGATCCTTATGATGGCCGCCTCCGCTGACACTCTATTTCAGGGCGTCTTTCTTTTAAGTGTTTACTCTCTGGGGCTTGCTATCCCATTCTTTCTAACCTCCATTGGCATAAATACCTTCCTTAAACACTTTAACAGGATTAAAAAACATATGAGAGTTGTTTCAATAGTAACTGGCAGCTTCCTGATTATTACTGGTATCTTGATATATTTTAATTATTTTGCTATACTTACAGGGTATCTGAATAGTCTCTTTTTTTAACCCCAAAAAATGCAATTGCATTTTTTGACAAACGCAGTCTTTGGCCAAATACTGCGTCAAAGCTGGCTATCGAAATACTCATATACGTAGAAGAGTATGCTCCGTTTTGTCCAACCAGCTTTTCCTTGTCTTTGACTCAAATCTTGCGTTTGACCCGAAAAATAAAAACCAAATGCATTTTTCAGGTTAATAGTTAAGAAGTATGGTGGCTGAATTATGGTTAGAGTTGAAATATATTCAAAAAAGGGTTGTTGCCTTTGCAAAAAGGCCAAGGAACTTATAAGCAAGGTCAATGCAGAGGTGCCTTTCTCTTTTAAAGAGGTTGATATTACTGCTAGTGAGGATTTATTCAGAAAATACAAAGAAGATATACCTATTATTTTTATAAACGGCAAAAAGGCGTTTAAATTCAAGGTAGACGAGATTGAATTCAGAAAGAAGGTGAGGATAGAGCAGATAAAAAGCAGATTATCTAAACTTTGTGACAAAAAAGAGCATTTCAGTTAGGGCTGGCACACTATAAAAAGGCCTTCCATTTTATAAAACTTACCTTATTTATCCCGTCCAACAATATACGGCCATCATTTTTTACAGAAAATTTACAAAAAAATCTTGACTCATTTTTATATTTGATTTACATTAAATATCTTTCTAACTGGGGGATCGTCTAACGGCAGGACGCAAGACTCTGACTCTTGCTATCTAGGTTCGAATCCTAGTCCCCCAGCCAGTAATACAGTTATCAGTGATTACTGAACAGTGGCCAGTAAAGACATTTTAATAAGATTTTACTCATTAGCATTTGCTGACCACTGTCCATAACCACTATTCATTTGCATGGTCCCATCGTCTAGAGGCCTAGGACGGAGCCCTCTCAAGGCTTAAACACGGGTTCGAATCCCGTTGGGACCGCCAATTCACGTCTTGCAGTGATTGCAGTTGGATGCTAGCAATCTTTAGCAAGCACGACCAAATATTTTTAGTTTTATCTGTCAAAAGAGTGGGGACATTGTCAAAAGAAAGATGGAAAAGAAACAAAGATTTTCTTGACAAATGTCATAAGTATCAAATATAATCTAAAATAACAGGTTTTTTGGTTCTTTAGTAGTAGTGTTTGGGGGGAATAAATGCGCAGAAGATTGGTTGTGTTTACACTTATAATATCACTTGCAATTCAGATAATTCCTTCCAAGGCTGCTTTGGCGGATAATTCCGTAATGATGAGAAATGTCTTTACGGATGCACTTTATGGCGGCGCTGTTGGAGCCCTTCTAGGTGTTGCATTTATGTTGCTTAGCGATAAACCATCTGATCATTGGAATTATTTGGCATATGGTACAGGCGGAGGTATCATAGCAGGTGCTGCGATTGGTATAGCCAGTTCTACTAAGGCGCTGGCTGAGGTAGAGCATGGGAAAATAACTTTAAATGTGCCTGAGATAAAGACTGATGTTATTCATGATAAACGCGATAAAGAGACGGAAGTGGTCAGGAGCGTATCTCTTTTGCGGTATAATTTTTAATACGTTTTATCCATTTTGAGCCCTGCCTATTGGGAAATAAACATTGCAGGGCTTTTTAGCTTTTCAGATGTCAGAAATTACAACTTGAGTATTTTATAGATTTTAATAGAAACTGGAGGACAAAAAGATGTATGCTGTAATAAGAACAGGTGGAAAGCAGCAGACTGTTGCTGAAGGTGATATCTTAAAGGTAGAAAAGTTACCCGGCGATGCTGGTAGTAAAGTAGAATTTAAAGATGTGCTAATGGTTGGGACCGATAAAGAGGTAAGGGTAGGGCAGCCGATTGTTGCCAATGCTATGGTGGTGGCTGAGATTATAGAACAAGGTAAGGCTAAAAAAGTTATTGCGTTCAAAATGAAGAGGCGAAAAGGATTCCACAAAAAGATTGGGCATAGACAAAGTTTTACAAGTATCAGAGTAAAAGAAATAAAGGCATAAAAAACTAGAGATGTAAAGAGGAAGCTGTTATTATAAAAACAGTTTTTAGTTTACACAGTATAAGTCGGAGGAAGAGATGGCTCATAAAAAGGCAGGTGGGAGTTCTAGAAATGGCAGAGATAGTAACGGCCAGAGGCGCGGTGTAAAGCGGTACGGAGGTCAGTTTGTTTCTGCTGGAAGTATTCTCGTTCGTCAGGTAGGAACAAAGATTTATCCTGGCCAGAATGTAGGGCTTGGAAAAGACTATACGCTTTATGCAAAGGTTGAAGGTGTTGTTAAATACGAGGATAGGGGTAATAAAAAGCAGGTAAATATTTTGCCGGTATAGGTTGTTGCAGTAGGGCAGAATATTTTGTATAAACCTACACTTATTTATTCTACACCATGGTGTTTGGGGCGAGAACAAAAGGGATAACCCTTATGTCTCTCGCCTTTTTATTTTCTGCATAGTAATACTATTATAACATGTGGTCGTTTATCTGTTGAATGGTGAATAGGGAGTGTTGTTCCTTATATTAAGAATAAAGTATTTAGTGGAGCGGTAACTAAGTGAAATTTATTGATGAAGCAAAAATATACACCAAGGCCGGCGATGGCGGAAGGGGTTGTGTAAGCTTCCGCAGGGAGAAGTATATTCCGAAGGGCGGACCCGACGGTGGCGACGGAGGCAAAGGCGGGGATGTCTGGCTCATTGCAGATAACGGTCTCACAAGCCTTTTGGATTTTAAATATAAAAAGCACTATGCAGCAGGAAGGGGAGATCATGGTCAAGGAAGTAATTGCACAGGTAAAGACGGAGAAGAGATTATAATACGTGTTCCAGTAGGAACGGTTATGAAAGATGCAGAAACAGGTGAGATTATAGCAGATTTAACTGTAGACGGTCAAAGGATTACAATCGCAAAGGGGGGGAGGGGAGGAAAGGGCAACACCTTTTTTGTCAGCTCAACTTATCAGGCTCCAAAATTCGCCCAGCCGGGAGAAAAGGGTGAAGAAAGATGGCTTAATTTGGAGTTAAAACTTTTGGCAGATGTCGGCATCATAGGTTTCCCGAATGCAGGCAAATCCACCTTGATATCCCATATATCCGCAGCAAAACCAAAGATAGCTGAATACCCTTTTACAACATTGCAACCCCATCTCGGGGTTGTAAAATTTGGGGAACACAAGGATTTTATCGTTGCAGATATACCAGGGCTTATAGAGGGCGCACATACCGGGAAAGGTCTCGGGATAAAATTCCTGAAGCATATTGAGAGGACAAGCCTGTTTATACACCTAATAGATATTTCATTTCAAACAGAAAGAGATCCGAAAAGGGATTTTGAGATAATAAATAGAGAGCTTAACGCCTGGAATCCTGATATGGCAAAAAAGCCTCAAGTCGTAGCCTTGAACAAGGTTGATATTACAGAAGCGAGAGAAAGACTTCCCATGTTGCTGAAATTTTTTAAGGCAAAAGATATGGCAGTTTTTCCCATATCTGCTGCAACAGGGGAAGGGCTGAATAAACTGGTCAACTATGTGGGCAGAGAAGTGGCGAGGTTACGAGAAAAGAGACGCAGGCATGATAAGCCATAAAGATAAGAACTTTCCCTTGATTACATTGTGCAATATATCGCTTAGTTTTTTGAGGTCGTATGGTTTAGCCACAACACCCTTAAAACCATAATTTTTATATTCTGCCATTATCGGGTCATTGGAATAACCGCTTGATACAATTGCCTTGGTGTTAGGGTCAATTTCAAGTAGTTGTTTAATAGCCTCTTTGCCGCCAATACCACCTGGTATTGTTAAATCCATAATAACAGCATCAAATGGGCAGCCTGATTTTACAGCCTTTCTATACTTTTCAATAGTCTCACTGCCGTCTTTGGCAAGTTCCACTGCATATCCGATATGGCTTAATAATTCATTCAGGAGTTCTCTGATCAGCGCCTCATCATCCATTACAAGTATCTTTTCCTTTCCGGTATACAATTTCTCTTCCAACTTATTGCTTTTGGTTATTTTTTTATCAGAGGCAGGAAGGTAAATATAGAATGTTGTTCCCTTTCCCAGCTTAGATTCCACAGCAATCAATCCGTCATGTTTTTTGATTATGGAATACGAAATGGCAAGGCCAAGACCGCTGCCGTGCTCCTTTGTTGTGAAATATGGGTCAAATATCCTGTTGACATTTTCTTCAGGTATACCTATGCCGTTATCTTGCACTGATAGCTTTACATACCGCCCCTTCTTTAGAATAAGAGAGTTTTCATCTACATCAATATTTTCACACCTCATATTAATTACCCCGCCATCGGGCATAGCTTGTTCAGCATTTATAATTAAATTATGCAATACCTGGTTTATCTGTCCGGCATCAATTTCAACAGGCCAGATGTTGCCACTGGTGGAATATTCGCATCTCACTTTTGAGCCACGCAAGGCAAAATTTACAGAATCAGTTATTAATTATTTTATAGGGGCTGTTTCCCTAACAGGTGCCCCACCTTTTGAAAATGTCAGCAGCTGTTGGGTTAAATCCTGCGCCATTTGTAGTGCCTTTTCTGCCTCTGTCAGTCTTTTATGTAAGCTATCCTCAGGGTTTAGGGGCCTTTTTGCAATTGAGATATTACCCATAATAACAGTTAGGAGATTATTGAAATCGTGGGCGATACCGCCTGCAAGGATGCCAATAGATTCAAGTTTATGTGCCTTCATAAGTTCTTGTTCCATTTTTCTTGGCTCTGTTACATCGTGGACCGTTCCTATCATGCGAATCGGTTTACCTGCCGCATTGAATTTGACCTCTGCCTGTTCATTAACAATACAAACAGAACCATCAGGTCTAATGATACGGTGGTCAATATTGTAATGTCGGTTTTCATTTAATGCCTTATTTACAGCATTTTTAACCAATTCCCTGTCATCAGGATGGACAGAATTTAAAAATGCCTCATAGGTTGCATCAAACTGATTGGGGGTAAGACCAAAGATGCGATATATCTCATCTGACCAGTACAATGTATTATTCACTATGTCTCAATCCCAGTTCCCCAAATGGGCAATCCGCTGCGCCTCTATAAGGCTGGCCCTGTTTTTCATTAGCGCTTCCTCTGTCCGTTTTCGTTCAGTTATTTCAGACCGCAGGGATTCGTTTGCACTTGCCAGTTCAGAGGTTCTCTCCCGGACACGTATCTCCAGTTCATCATATGACTTTTTCAATTTCTGTTCTATCTCCCCTCTATGGGCTATGTGAAGAATCATAGGCCGGAACAGAAATATGTAAAGAATCGGAAATACAGGGATGATAAGAAGTAAAGAATCAACGAGCGCCTCTGCTGGAACAGACAATGGTGGAAGATATGAAAGAATGAACATAACAAGCAGTTCTGTAAAAAATATAGAGAGTGCTGTTATTATCAACAACCTGAATGGGCTTGCAAAATGCTGTATATCATGCTCGTTTTTCATATTTTGAGTTGTTATAAAATGCAGGAGAGTAAAAGCTATATAATCCCAAAAATAGACATTGATTTTTTGGTAAACTGGCAAGTTGGCTGACAGACAACACACCCCTAAATCCCCTCTCGAGAGGGGACTGGGGTGTGTTATTTGCGACGAGCCGTATGTTCATCAATACGGTGAGGAGAAAAAATGCGCCGATAACTAAGTATGGCAGCCAAATCGCCAGTTTGTACAATAGCGAGGTTTTTAATTGCTATCTTACGGTTAATAGTTCGGCTTGTTCTCAAAGTGGTGTGTTGCTGTTATATATCTAATTGTTCTGGTCTTTGAACGCATTACAACAGAGTGGGTTTCTGCGCCGCCGCCGAAAAATCTTACGCCGAGGAGAAAATCGCCGTCGGTAACACCTGTGGCTGCAAACATTACATCGTCTTTTGCAAGATCGTCTATGCGGTAAATCCTGTTTATGTCTTTTATGCCCATTTTTTTTGCCCGTGCTATTTCGTCATCATTTCTCGGCTTGAGCCTCCCCTGCATATCGCCGCCAACGCAGCGCAGCGCTGCGGCGGCAATAACCCCTTCAGGCGCGCCGCCGATGCCCATCAGCACATCAACACCGCTCTCTTCCTTTGCGGTTGCAATAGCTGCGGAAACATCGCCGTCCGGGATAAGTTTTATCCTTGCACCTGCCTTTCTTATCTCATCTATAAGTTCTTTATGCCTTGTTCTGTTCAATATTATAACGGTAAGGTCTTCAATATTGACATTTTTACAATCTGCAATATTGTGTAAATTCTCAGTCGGTGTCTTATTTAAGTCAATTGCCCCCTTTGCCTGCGGACCGACTGCAATCTTCTCCATGTATGTATCTGGCGCATGAAGAAAATTTCCCTTTTGGGCAATGGCTATGACCGAGAGTGCATTCGGCCCTCCTGTTGCTGTGATAGTAGTTCCTTCCAAGGGATCTAATGCAATATCTATCTCCTCTGAGTTGCCGTCTCCACAGCCTACCTTTTCTCCAATATAAAGCATTGGTGCTTCATCCCGTTCGCCCTCTCCTATTACCACCGTGCCTTTCATCTTGATTGAGTTTAATGCCTTCCGCATAGCATCTACAGCTACCTGATCAGCGGCCTTCTCATCACCTCTCCCCATAAGCCTTGCGCTGGCTAATGCCGCAGCCTCTGTAACCCGAACAACCTCTATAGCTAAATTTCTGTCCATAATAACCTCCTTGTATATTGATTACACAGATTTTGAAAAATGATTACGCAGATTTAAAAATCTCTATCTGTCTAATCTGCCTGTGTAATCTGTGTAATCATCTTTCTTACCCTTTCCATCTCAATACCGGATTTCTTGCCGCCCGTGTTTCGTCAAGCCTGCCAATCTGTGTTGTCTGTGGGGCGTTTTTGACAATATCCGGATTGTCTTTAGTTTCCTGCGCGATAATTATCATTGCATTAATAAAACTGTCCAATGTTTCCTTTGTTTCTGTCTCTGTTGGTTCTATCATAATTGCGCCAGATACAATGAGTGGAAAGTAGATTGTAGGTGGATGGAAACCATAGTCCATAAGTCTCTTGGCAATATCAATAGTATGCACATCTTTTTCGGATTGAAACTTGTCAGAGAATACGCTTTCGTGCATACAGGTCTGGTTATAGGGGAGATAGTAATGACCTTTTAGTTTTTCCCTTATATAATTTGCATTCAGCACAGCCATTTCACTTGCCTTTTTAAGGCCGTCATGTCCCATAGCTCTTATATAACTGTATGCCCTTGCCATAATGGCAAAGTTACCATAAAATGCCCTGAGCCGTCCAATGCTTTTAGGTCTGTTATAATCAAGGCTGAATCTTTTACCCTTCTTTATTATCCTCGGTTTCAGCAGGTATGGTTCAAGGAGCTTCTTCACGCCGACAGGCCCGCTGCCAGGGCCCCCTGTGCGGCGTTGAAAAGGTTTTATGCAGGTTAAACTGAATCACATCGACACCCATATCTCCCAGTTTTGCTATGCCCATGATGGCATTCAGGTTGGCTCCATCACAATATATAAAACCGCCTTTTTTATGAACTATCTCTGCTATCTCTTTTATATGTTTTTCAAAAAGGCCGAGGGTGTTCGGGTTTGTAAGCATCAGGGCTGCAGTGTCTTCATCCATTGCCGATGCCACTGCCTCCGGAGTTATAACTCCGCCATTTTCTTCCTTTACCGAAACAACAGTAAAGCCTGCGAGATGAGAGCTTGCAGGATTTGTACCGTGTGCCGTATCAGGTATAATTACCTTTTTCCTTGGCTTGCCATTTTCCTTAAAATATTTCGCTATCATTAACATGCCGCACAATTCGCCGTGCGCGCCTGCTGCAGGCTGAAGCGTTACCGCGTCCATTCCGCTTATCTCGCATAAAAATCCCTCAAGCTCGTACATAAGCTGTAAAGCGCCTTGATTAAGCTCCTCAGACTGATATGGATGAACTTTAGAAAATCCGGCAAGCCTCGCAATATCCTCATTTATTTTTGGATTGTATTTCATGGTGCATGAGCCAAGCGGATAAAAGCCTGTATCAACGCCAAAGTTCCAATGTGAGAGTCTTGTAAAATGGCGGACAACATCTATCTCGGAAACTTCCGGAAAGCCATTTATGTCTTCTCTTAATAATTCCCTTGGAATAGTATTTTCAGGGATAGTATCACCAACATCCGATTTTAAAACAGGAATACCCTTTCTCATCTTTGAACTTTTTTTAAAGATAAGAGGTTCATCTAATTGAGGATTTTGGGATTTCATATCCTGGAAAGCTCCTCTGTAAGGTTATCCATATCCTTTTTTGTATTCATCTCCGTTGTACAGACGAGTATATGTCTTGAAAGCTCGGAATAAAACCTCTTGAGAGGAAGTCCTGCTATGATACCTTTTTTTAAAAGGGCCTTTACTACAGCATCCGGTTCTTTCTCCAGTTCTATTACAAATTCATTAAATGTCGGTGCAGTAAATGCAGTTTTTACGCCTTTTATATCTTTAATCCTATGTTTTAAGTAATGAGCCTTGGAAAGATTCAGCCTCGCTATTTCCATTAACCCGTTCTTGCCAATGGCTGTCAGATAAATTGCTGCTGCCAAAGCGCAAAGCCCTTCATTTGTGCAGATATTTGATGTAGCCTTTTCCCTCCTGATATGCTGTTCCCTGGTGGCCATGGTAAGCACATAGCCACGGTTTCCATTTTTATCAACAGTTTCTCCAACAAGTCTTCCTGGCATCTGCCTTAAATATTTTTCCAGGGTTGCAAAAAAGCCGAGATACGGACCGCCGAAGTTTAGGCTATTGCCAAATGACTGGCCTTCACCTACTACAATATCTGCCCCAAACTCTCCAGGCGGCTTCAAAAGGCCAAGGGATATTGGCTCTGTTATTGCAACAATAAAGATACTTTTATTTTTATGAACAACATCGGAGATGGCTTTTATATCCTCAAGAGAGCCAAAAAAATTAGGATGCTGAACAACAAGGCATGAGGTGTCATTGTCAATCAATTTTTCTACTGCCTCAGGTAATGTTCTGCCTGTTTCTGTACAATAAAGAACTTCTTTTACATTATTATCGCTTCTTGAGAGATATGTTTTAACTACATCGCGATATTCTGGGTGAAGGCTGGAACTTAATATAACCTTTGATCTATTGTTAATCCTCTGCGCCATCAAAACTGCTTCAGCAGTTGCAGAAGCGCCATCATACAGGGAGGCATTGGCAACTTCCATGCCGGTGAGCTGGCATATAAGCGTCTGGTATTCAAAGATAGCTTGCAAAGTACCCTGACTTATTTCGGGCTGATATGGTGTGTATGCTGTGTAAAACTCCGAGCGGGAGATGAGATGATTTACAACGCTCGGTATGTAATGATGGTATGCGCCTGCGCCCAGAAAGGATATATACTCTTCAACCGTTGCATTTTTTTTGCTTAAGTTGGTCAGTTCATTAATAAGTTCTTGCTCAACAAGCGGAGCAGGAAGGTTTAGTGGTTTTTTAAGCCTCAAGTTGTTTGGAATGGCCTTAAACAGATATTCTATAGATGCAGCGCCAACAGCATTGAGCATTTCCTGTATATCTTTTTCAGTATGGGGTATGTAGGACATGATAATTTTAGATTTACGATTTCAGATTTACGATTTGGGATTTATAATTTTTTGGATTTTAAATCGTAATTCGCAAATCGTAATTCGTAAATTTACTTCTCCTCTTCCACATACTTTTTATATTCATCCGCTGTCAATAGTTCTTTTAACTCTACAGGAGTGTTCATTTCTACCTTCAGCATCCATGCATCTCCGTAAGGGTCGTCATTTATAACCTCCGGACTGTCAACCAGCGCATCGTTTATCTCTATGACAGCCCCGCTGATTGGCGAATAAAGGTCAGATACCGCCTTGACAGACTCAACGACGCCGAATGTCTCATCCTTTGTTACTGCTGCTCCGTCGCCTGGAAGTTCAAGATAAACAACATCTCCCAGTGAATCCTGAGCATAGTCGGTAATCCCTACGGTAGCGATATTTCCTTCCACCCTCACCCATTCATGCTCTTTGGTGTATCTTAAATCTTTTGGGAATTCCATAATCTCTTCTCCTTTCTTTTTTAGCAATCAGCTATCAGTTACCAGTCCTGTAGGGTGGGCTGTGCCCACCATTGCCGTTAGGCTATTGTTAAAGGTGGGCGCAGCCCACCCTACAAGCTCTTATAACCTCTCTGTGTTTTTAATTTGCCGCTTTTACAGCCATGTTTCTTATGTAAAACGGAGTTTTTACAACCATAGCTGACACCGTCTTATTTCTAATTTCTATTTTTAACTCCGTTCCGATAGAAGAAAACTCCGGCGCCACATAACCCATGCCGATAGCCTTGCCAAGGGATGGCGACATTGTCCCACTCGTTATTTCACCTACTTCTGCGCCTTTTGCAAAGATTTTATAGTGACTCCGCGGTATGCCCGATTCACTCATCTCAAGACCAACCAGCTTTTTATTTATGCCCTGTCTTGCCTGTTTTTCCAATGCATCCTTGCCCATAAAACCCGGTTTATCTAATTTTACAAATCTATGCAAGCCTGCCTCAAGAGGTGTTGTATTTTCATTAAGTTCATTTCCATACAAAGGAAAGCCCATTTCTAATCTTAATGTATCTCTTGCTCCAAGGCCAACAGGTTTTATGCCAAATTTACTGCCTGCTTCCATAAGTCCATGCCAGACATCTATTGTTTTATCCCACGGCATGTAAATCTCAAAGCCGTCTTCACCTGTATAACCTGTTCTTGATATGACTGCATTAACACCTGCAATATTTCCTTGTTTGAAACGGTAATACCTTATTAAAGATAAATCAAGATTGCAAGTGTTTTGTAAAATCTCCTGCGATAGAGGTCCCTGAACAGCGATCTGGCCAAAATCATTGCTTACATTTTTTACCTTTGCAATATTGCCGGCATTTTCCTTAATCCAGTTAAAATCCTTTTCTGTATTGGAGGCATTGACGCAAAACATATATCTTGTATCGCTGAATTTGTAAAGTGTAACATCATCCACAACACCGCCGTTTGGATAACATATAAGAGTATACTGCACTTGGCCGTCTTTAAGTTCAGAGGCATCGTTTGTTGTTATGCTTTGAACTGCCTCAAGGGCCTTCGGGCCGGATATCTCTATTTCACCCATATGGCTTACATCAAAAAGCCCGCATATTTTACGAACAGCAAGGTGCTCCTCTATTACGCCGGTATACTGCACAGGCATTTCCCATCCTGCAAATGGAACCATTCTTGCGTTAAGTTCTTTGTGGATTTGATGGAGCGGTGTAGTCTTTAAATCTTTAGTTTCCAATGTCACCAAGATTCCTCATCGGTTCTTTTTGTTTTTGCCAAACTGGTTTTTGAACACCTTCATCTGATTTCTTGCATCAGTAAACTGCCCATAGATATTTTTAGCTTTTTATTATTCATAGGGTAGCTTATTGTAGTTTATGAATTGGGGCAATTATTGCAAGTAGAAAAAAAATTGTCAAAGGGAAAATTTAGAAAACAACATACAAACTGGATAAAAAAATTGACAAAAATCCTGAAATAATGTAAAAGGTTAGCTATAGGTTTAGGTCTTTAACATTTTTCTAACAGGAGGCTACTATGGCACAGATATTGCTCAGTCAGTCAGTCAGTCAGTCAGTTTAACATCCTTTCTAAAAACGCTTTATCAAGAGGGGCAGGCAAAGAATTTGGCCTGCCCTTTTTATTTAAGGCCCTGATGGTCTTTAATAAGACAATCAGGGTTTTTTAATTTTTAAGGACTTCTCCCATGAGGTGCATAAGCAAAAATTTTAAACTGATTCTCGGCGGGATTTTATTCCTGAGCTTACTGGCAGGGTGCGGGAGATAGAGTTTATTCAAGTGATATAAGTTTCAGGTTTGGTATGCGGTTGAAGTGTTTGATATTCCTTGTAAGGAGCGGCAGGTTATGTGCCTCACAGATACCGGCTATAAAAGAGTCTTTAACGCCTATATCCATCCCTTTACTCTTGAGCGCATAATGGATGGCAGCGGCCTTTCTCGCGGATTCTTCATCAACCCAAAAAATGCATTTGCATTTTTTGGCAAGCGCAATCTTTGGCCAAATACTGCGTCAAATCTGACTGTCCAAATACTCACATACTTAAAACAGTATGCTCCGTTTTGTCCAGCCAGCTTTTCCTTGTCTTTGGCTCAAATCTTGCGTTTGCCCCGAAAAATAAAAACCAAATGCATTTTTCTGGTCAAGAGGAATGACGTCAACATACATGAGGAGTCTGTTTATAAGGCTTGTCTTTCCGCTTTTCTGGACACCATAAAGAAGCTCGTAAACGGTTATGGAAGTTACACTGAGTGCGTGCTTGAGATAGGCCTTTTTAAGAAGCTCCGCGCCGGGCTGTCTCTTCTTAAGGTAGTCAATGATGATGTCTGTATCTACAACGACTTTAGAGGCTCCCACTTTTTCCAATCCTTTTCAAGCTCTTTGATGGGACCTTCAATGTCGGCATCCCCAAGCGCGCCTTCAAGGGCAAAGAAGCCTTCTGCCTCTTTTACGATGGTGATGGAGCCTCGGCTTACTTTGATATCAACCTGTTCTCCTTCCTTGACGCCAAGTTTGCGAAGTAGATTTTCAGGAAACGAGATAAGGTCTTTCTTGCTGGACTTTACGGTAAGCATAAACCAACTCCTTTCTGAATATAAGAATAAGGCGATTATGGGGGTATGTCAAGGAAAAATATGTCCCGTGTCAAGCCAAAATAAAAATGTCCTATTCTTACCAATTTTATTTAAGGCCCTGATGGTCTTGAAAATAAGAAAATCAAGGTTTTTTGATTTTTAAGGAGTTCTCCTATGAGATGCATAAGCAAAAGTTTCAAACTGGTTCTCGGCGGGATTTTATTCCTGAGCTTGCTGGCAGGGTGCGGGGACGGAGCGGGAGGAGGTGGGAAAAGTGATGCTGGTGGTGGCGGTAGTGGAACCAATACTTCACTTTCAAGTTCTGAATTGCCACCACCTCAAACAAGTGTCACAGACAGTGCGGGGCAGGCAATGTTTTTAACTTCTCAAGGGGGAAGTGTAACTTTTGAAGTTGTCAATGATACGCAACAGGCAATCCCTGATGCTTCTGTAATTTTTGCCGAAACGCAGAACAATAACATAATTAGTGAATTTAAAGATCCGTTAGAAGAATATGTTCCAATGATTTTTAGTGATTCTATATTGGTTTATAATCAAACCACATCTTCTAAAGCATTGACTTCTAAGGCACTGGATGTAGAAAAAATATCCGCAAAAATTGTTGTTTCTTTATTAAAAACAACGGTTTTAAAAGGTTTACAAATTTATAGAAACTTACAAGGGACAAGTTATAAGACTAAAATAGGAGATTATAATAATTTAGGAGGATATAGTAACCCTCAATGCGTAACTGTCAAGGAATATGTAGATTATGTAAATGGCGGTCTCAATACAGGACGTAACTTTATAATCGATTTAGGTACAAGCCTGTTAAATTTGTCTCCGCCCGTAGGTATAGCGGTAGCTATAATCAAAGATTTTATCTTAAATCCATTATCGGATAGAGAAGGAGCTCTTATAGAGGACTTATATAAAGCCGGGATAATAAACAAAATGGATTTTAATGAGAAAATAAGATTGGAAATTATTGAACCAATTCCTGGCAGTTACGCTAATTCCACCATAGCAACTGATGTAATTATACTCCCACGAAAACCGGAGACTGGTGAGTGTGAGCAAAGTAATGTTCAACCTTCGGTTCCTACAAATCTTAATGCTGCAGCCGTCTCCTCCAATCAAATAAATTTAACATGGAATGATACAAACAACGAATCTGGATACAATATAGAATATAGTTTAGATGGGAATACATTCAAACCCATGCCTGTATGCGTTGGGAAAGATACAATCAGTTTCACCCATCAATTCCTTTCATCAAATACAACATATTATTACAGAATATCTGCGATAAACTCTGCAGGGTCATCCGGCTACTCGAGTACAGCATGGGCTACAACATTACTCGCCCGGAATCAAAATCCCGTCATATCCTCCGTAACAGCAACTTATCAATCTGTTAATCCAGGTGGTACTTCAGCTGTAACCTGTTATGCTTCTGATCCAGACGGCGACTCATTAAGTTATGTGTGGACAAAAACAGGAGGTAGTATTTCAGGTTCTGGTTCCACAGTAACATGGACAGCTCCATCGACACCGGGTATTTACACAGTATTGTGTAATGTTTCGGATGGTAAAAGCAGTGTATCAAGTAATGTGAATATCAATGTCTCATCCAGTAATGGCAGTCCACCAGGAGCATTTACTCTTAGTGTTGCGGCGGGGTGCAATGGCGGCAGTCCAGAAAATCAGCTTACCTGGATTGCCTCTTCAGGGGCAACTGGATACTATACACTTTATCGCTGTGCAGGAACTAACTGCACTCCTACGATATATAATGCTTCTGCGACTACCGGAACTACCTTTAAAAATACTTCAGTGACCGCTGGAACCACTTACACCTATTTCATTCGTGCAACGAATGCTTATGGTAGTACTGATTCCAACTGGATAACAGTGGGCACGCAAAACTGTAGTACTGGTACCAGTGGCCCACCCGGTGCATTTACCCTTAATGTAACGGCGGGATGTAGCGGTAGCAGTCCTGAGAATCAGCTTTCCTGGGCCACCTCTTCAGGGGCTACAGGATATTACGCAGTATATCGTTGCACAGGTTCAAGTTGCACACCCACACCTTACTGGCAAAATGCTACCGCGGTTCCAAATACCACTTTCAGAAATAGTTCAGTAACTACTGGGGACACCTATACATATTTTGTTCGTGCTTCGAACACTTATGGTTACACGGACTCCAATTTGGCTACAGTAACAACAAGGAGCAATTGTGGAAGTACTCCAAACAACTCTCCGACTATTTCTTCTGTAATACCAAATCCTTATCCACCGGTTAATGTAGGTAGTACGTTAGCGATTACTTGTGTTGCATCAGATCCCGATGGTGATGCCTTGACCTATACTTGGACGAGTACAGGGGGAAACTTTTCAGGCTCTGGTTCTGTAGTATCGTGGATTGCTCCGTCAACAGCAGGAACTTACACGGTAACCTGCAGTGTCTCGGATGGTAAAGGGGGAAATGATTCGCAAGGGATAAGCATTTCAGTTATTTCTTCTAACACTAATACGCCTCCAATAGCTCCAAGTAATCTCGTGGGTACTGCTTTATCTCAGAACAATATCGCTCTTGTTTGGCAGGATAACTCCGATAATGAGACAGGCTTCAAGATAGAGCGGAAGGCAGGGGCTACAGGGACGTATTCTCAAATTACAACAGTGGCTGCACAAGCCAGTTCAGGGTCTGGTGTATATTATGATGACTCTGGTTTAATAGCTGGCACGACATATTGTTATAGAGTACGTGCTTATAATACTTATGACTCGTCATATTCAAACGAAAATTGTGCTACGACACAAGCTCAACAGGGTATAAAACCAACTGCCGTAACTGGTTCCGCCACAAATATTACATCTAATTCAGCGACATTAAACGGCACAGTTAATCCAAATGGAGTTGCAACTGGTGCATTTTTCCAATATGGCACTTCGACAGCATTCGGCTATACTACGTCTTCCCAAGTTGTGGGTAGTGGGACAAATAGTGTTAATGTAACGGCCAACTTGTCTGGGCTGTCACCAAATACAGTTTATTATTTTAGGATAGTAGCAACAAATAGCCTTGCAGAAACAACATTTGGGGCGACTCAAACCTTTGTTACTACTTCATCTGGTGGGAGTCTGCCTGGGTCTTTTACTTTGAGTGGAACGGCTGGATGCAGTGGAAGCAGTCCAGCTAATTATCTTTCATGGACTGCCTCTTCCGGAGTTGCTTCATATGCTGTCTATCGTTGTACAGGTTCTGGATGTACACCAACGTGGTATTATAATTTGACAACATTAGGGGCTACATTTACTAACACAAATGTAGTTGTCGGGGCTACATACACCTACTTTATTCGGGCTACAAACTCTTATGGTTATACAGATTCTAACTGGGTCACGATAACCACTCGTAGTAGCTGTCCTTAAAACTTGCATAAGTGTCCTGAACTTTTGACTATAGTTCCACGCACCACAGGGCTTCATTTACAGTTTTCCGCATTGACGATATAAGCCTGATGTCTGATGGATAAGTAGGCATTTTCATAAATACAATAACGAAGGGGAATAGGGACATTTTATTGATGGCATCTTATATACATCTCCCATATTACGAATAGCATAATTTAGAAGTTACCGATGGGATGATTTTGTCAAGCAAATAAAAAATAGGGTGGGAATAAAAGGGGTCAAATCTTTTATTTTGACAAATGGTAGATACGGATAAAATTAAAAATAGGCGGTGGGGTCAGACTTAACAATTGACATATTTTCCGTATTGACGATATAAGCCTGATGTCTGATGGATAAGTAGGCATTTTCATAAAGACAAGAAAAAGGGGACGCCTATTTTTTACAGCAACAAATCATTAACGCATGCACTATGACCATCCTTTTCCTGTCTTACCCTTTCGTAAAGCCTTTCATCTTGTAACAAGCTGCAATGGATTTAAAAACTTTTTCTTGACTCATTTGGTTTAAACCTGATAGTCTAAGCGCCACATAGGGAATCCCGTTAGAATCGGGAGCTGCCCCGCAACTGTAAAGGGAACGAAATCCATCAACCCTTGACAAAATAGGAGGTTTAGTCAAAAACTAAACCTCTTTCCTGATTTTATCTTGAGATAAAATCAGCTATTTTGTCAAGGGTCAACCACTGCCCCAATGTGGGCGGGAAGGGATGGAAAGTAGGTTGCCCTGAGCCAGGATACCTGATAAACATATAATGCAACACCTCCGAGGGAGAGGGTTAAGGAATTTCGACTTACGATTTACGATTTTCTATTGATTTAAGATCGTGAATCTGGAGATACTGCCCATCCTGCTTCTTCGGGATGGGTTTTTTATTTATAATTGTTTCAAACCTAAAGGTTTGAGTTACAGTTTGTACGTAGCTAAAGGCTTTAGCCTTGAGGATTTATTTATGCAAAAAGGTTTGATACATATCTATACCGGTGAAGGAAAAGGTAAGACAAGTGCGGCCATAGGCTTAGCAATAAGAGCTGCGGGGCAGGGTCACAGGGTTTTATTTGTTCAATTCTTTAAACTTGATAATGCATCATCGGGAGAAAAAGAAGCATTTAAGAAGATTCCTGAGATAGAACTTATCCGTTCCAATATACGGCATCCCATATTTACAAAAGAAAAGACCGATAGAGGATTGCTTAAACAGTCCATTATTGAAACTTTTGAGATAGTCAAAAAAAGGATTGCCTCCGATGATATAAACCTTCTTGTTTTGGATGAGATAAACAGTGTCCTGGCCGGCGGTTGGCTGAATATAGATGACATGATAGATTTTTTGGAGAACAGGCCGGAAGGGATCGAGGTGGTTCTGACAGGGAGAGATGCGCCTGTTGAACTGGTCAAAATGGCAGACTATGTTACAGAGATGCTCAAGATAAAGCATCCGTTTGATAACGGGATAAAGGCGAGGAAGGGGATTGAATACTAAAAGTCAGAAGCCTGCCCCCGTAGGCTTTGAGCGGGGGTCAGAAGTCAGAAGCCTGCCCCCGCAGGCTTTAAGCGGGGGTCAGAAGTCAGAAAAAAAGCACTCCAAACTCCAAACTCCGAACCTTGTCCCCGCAGGTTTTAAGCGGGGATCCACACTCATTTTTATCCTTGGCGGTGCGAGAAGCGGGAAGAGCGCATATGCATTGAAGCTGGCGGAATCAATAGCTGACAAAAGGCTCTATCTTGCCACAGCCCAAGCCCTTGATGAAGAGATGGCAGAGAGGATTAAAAAACACAAAAAGGAGCGGGACAATAATTGGGCAACGATAGAAGAACCAGTAAATCTCGCTGATGTTATAACAAAGAATAAAAGATATGATGTTGTGCTGCTGGATTGTTTGACGCTGTGGATTTCTAATTTAATGAGCAAGAAGTCAGGAGTCAGGGGCTTGCCCCCGAATGCATCTATCGGGGGTCAGAAGTCGGAAGCTATATACAAAAACATCAATCAGCTTGCTTCTGCATGTAAACAATCAAAGGCAACCATCATCATCGTCTCCAACGAGGTTGGCCTCGGTATTGTCCCGGGCAATCCTTTGGCGCGGCAATTCAGAGACATTGCCGGCTATGCAAACCAGAAGATAGCAGCGGCAGCGGATGAGGTGTATTTTGTGGTGAGCGGGATGGCGATGAGGATGAAATAATTTTACTTACGGTTTTTTAAGCACATCGTCATGTGGTCCGATACGACGAAGGAGATAGTGGTCTTTATGTATCTCAAAGGTAAAACGGTAAAACATATCAATGCTGGCTTCCCATCTGTTTTTATGTCCCTTCATCTTCTTGACACGAAGAGACGGATGCCGGATATTCTCTACAAAGAGCATTATCTTTTTGTCAAACTTTTCCTGAACGACTTTCGGGAGGTTTTTGTAATCGTCTTTAAAGAGGTCTGTGCGATGAATCCTCATTTTTTGAGGTTGGCAAGAAGTTCTTTGACGCTTTTAAAGGATTTGACACGGCCTTCTGCAATGGCCTTATCTGCCTCTGCCTCTGCCTTTTTCCAGTCATAGCCCTTGAAATAAGGGGGAAGGGTAAGGGCGTGTTTCAAGAGGTCAATTATGGCTTGCGAACGGGAAGGTTCAGCGGCAATCTCTTTATAGTGTTCTATCTCTTGAACAAGGTCGTTTGACAAATTTATGGTTAGTTTCTGTGTGTGCATGGTTTAACGATAACATTCAGATTTTATGCTGTCAATATGATTTATATTACATAAAAACAGGGAGGTCCTAAAATGTCAAAATTCGAACAAACACTCAGTTCCATCAAGCCGGTAAATCCCGCCTTTTACGAAAAGGCGCAGAAACGGCTTGATAATCTTACCAAGCCGCAGGGGAGCCTTGTGCTGAATAAAAAGGCCATATTCACCTTTGCCGGTGATCACGGCGTTGCAGAGGAAGGGGTCTCTGCGTTTCCCAAAGAGGTGACGCCGCAGATGGTCTTGAATTTCCTTCGAGGCGGGGCAGGCATCAATGTGCTGGCACGTCATGCAGGCGTGGATGTGGTGGTGATTGATATTGGCGTTGATTATGAGTTTGGCAATGTGGATGGCCTTGTGCATAAGAAAATAATCAGAGGCACAAAGAATATGCGCAAAGGCCCGGCCATGACGAGGGATGAGGCAATTAAATGCATGGAGGTCGGCATTGACCTTGCAAATGAGTATGCGAACAAAGGCTATCATATCTTTGGCACAGGCGAGATGGGGATTGCTAATACAACACCTTCAAGTGCCATTGCAGCAATATTTTCAAAGAGGGCGGTTGAAGAGGTAACAGGTAAAGGCACAGGCATAAATGACGATGCATTTAAAAATAAGGTGAGGGTCATTGAAGATGCTATAAAAATAAATAAACCAAATCCAAAAGACCCATTGGATGTTCTGGCCAAGCTTGGCGGCGCAGAGATAGCAGGTATTGCAGGGCTGGTATTGGGCGCTGCTGCAAACCGCATCCCTGTTGTTGTTGACGGCTTCATATCAACCGCAGGGGCATTGATTGCTTATGAGCTTTGCCACACGGTTAGAGATTATATGTTAGCAGCCCACACATCAGTTGAACGCGGCCACTGGATTATGCTTGAGAAGATGGATTTAAAGCCGATATTAAATCTCAATATGAGGCTTGGAGAAGGCACAGGCGCAGCGCTGGGCATATCGCTCATAGATGCCAGTGTTAAGATATATAACGAGATGGCAACATTTGGAGATGCGGGGGTGTCGGAAAGAAATGATGAGTCAGAAGTCAGAAGCCTGCCCCCGCAGGTTTTAAGCGGGGGTCAGAAGTCAGAAGCAAGAAGATGAAAGGTTTTTTATACGCACTGCAATTCCTCACCATTATCCCTGTCAAAATCAAAGGCATGGTTGAAGAGAGGGAGCTGGGCAGAAGCACGGCCTTCTTTCCTCTGGTTGGAGCAGTCCAGGGGATAATCCTTGTTGCGGCAAACCTTATTTTTTCAAGATTTTTGCCAACTGATATTTCAAGCGCCATTGTTTTAGTGGTTTTAATCCTGATCAACGGTGGTTTTCATCTGGATGGTTTTGCTGACACAGTAGACGGTATTGCAGGCGGAAGCACGAAAGAAGAACGATTAAATATCATGAAGGACAGCAGGGTCGGGGCTATCGGGGTTGTGGCTATTGTCCTTGTTTTGCTCTTAAGGTTTCTGGCTATCAATGCGCTCGCCACCCATCACTCGCCACTAACCACCAATAGCATACTTTTTCTTTTACCTGTTATAGGCCGTTGGTCAATGGTTCCTATGGCATACTGGTCAGAGTATGCAAGACCAACAGGCGGTCTTGGCAGGGCATTTATCGAGCACACAGGGATAAAGGAGTTTCTGCTTGCAACTGTTTCTGCATTATTTGTTTCAATAATCCTTTTAAGTTGGAATGGTCTGATTTATGCAGGTATTATATTTATTGTTGTCTATATGAGCACACTATTTTTTAATAAAAAGTTAGGCGGTGTGACAGGCGATGTGTTAGGTTTTCAGAATGAGATAAGTGAGGTGATTTATTTAGTGTTGGTTATGCTCAAAGTAGATGGTATCGTTTGAATCTGACTTCGCACCTAAAGAATGTTCTTTGATGCTGCATGAGTGCATATCATGGTGGTATGGAGATTTCTGTGGCCGAGTAGCTTCTGAATATCTACCTTGCCATGTGAGATACGGATATACCCGTAAAGAGATTGCAGATTATCTAAAAATCCACTATACTACACTACAGTCAGCAAAGTAATTAAGCAGAGGTGGGAAGATGAGA
>JACRML010000023.1 GCA_016214995.1 Deltaproteobacteria bacterium | reverse complement strand
TATGGCATGAGTTGCAGCCGAATGTCGGGGAATTATAACTTCCGAGATAAATGAGCGCAACAAAAACAAACGTGATTACAGCAACAATAACACCTGTGGCAATTTTCTTTGCAATGGTGTTTCTCATCAACTTATGCCAGATAAGCCTTATGCCTGTTGCCTTGTGATGCGCCTCTCCAGATTTCTCTCCATTGTCTTTACCGCCTTTCAAATAATACGGCATAAATGCCGCCAGAAAAAGTATTATAAGCGGCGCGAATATGGCTATGAATGGAATCCACGGGCTGTTTTTAAGATACATAAACGGCAACAGGATTATCAAAAAATACCATTCGGGCGCAATAATATTTGCCCCTTCCAGCGGCAGCGGCACTTCCTGCGGATCTGCTGAAGGGATTTGCACCGTTATCGAAAGGTAAAACAACAATATTAAAAATGGCAGGGCTATTATTGCATGTTTTAATATATAGAGGAAAATACCGCGTCTTCTTAGTTTAGAAAGCATATGATAATCAACCAGCACAAATGTGATTATCGGAAATACAAGTATATGCAGGACATAATATCTTGGCACAGTATATGTCTCAAGAAAAAACGATTTCAATTCAGGTCCGATAATCGGAACTGTCTCAAAATAGTTCGGCACCATTTCCATAAACCAGTAGCCTTTCCATTCCCACGGAATTATTAAACCTGTAGCTATAAGAAGAAATAACGGCAGCAGAAGCAAGAACCCGGTCAGCCACAAAACCCTTTTCTGTTGATTTGAAAAATCCTTTCTCAAAAAACATCTTATAGTATGAACAAGCACAGCAATAAAAAGAAGCCCGGGTATCCATCGGTGGAGGTTGCGTATCAGTCCTCCACCATAAATCTCATTTGATATCCTCTGGATTGTTTTATAGGCATCCGAAAGTGCCGGCTCATAAAAAAATATAAGGAATAGGCCTGTCAACAGCTGGAGTATTATCATTACCAATGAAAGGCCGCCGAAATAGTGCCTCCAGTTAATATTTTCTGGTTTTAAGTTATCCAGCATGGTTATTGACTCTCCTTGTAATCCCGAAAAATGCATTTAGTTTTTATTTTTCAGGGCAAACACAAGATTTGAGCTCCGAAGGAGTCCGTATGACTCTTCGGAGTCCATCGGACCAAAGACAAGGGAAAACTGGTTGGACAAAACTGAGCATACTGTTTTAAGTATGTGAGTATTTGGACAACCCGACCCATTGCTCCGCAATGGGTACCCCTGACGCAGTATTTGGCCAGAGCCTGACCCTGAAGGTTTTTATCAGGGAATTGCGTTTGCCAGAAAATGCTATTGCATTTTCTGGGGTAATATTGTAATAAAAAATCCCCATAATCATATCCGTGATTATGGGGATTTTAACATGATAAATATCAAGTTGTTTATTACTGTTTAGACACCTTATCATTCAGCATTTCTTTAACCTTTGGCTGGTCGGGGTTTATTTCCAGAGACCTTTCCCATGCGCTTTTTGCCTCTGTTTCCTTTCCGCAGCCCCTATATGCAATTCCCAGAAGGGTATATCCTTCTGCATCATTCGCAGAGAGTTTAACCAGCTTTTCCAATGTTACCGCAGCCTCTGTCGGTTTATTGGCCTTCAAATAAACAATGGCGAGATTAAAGAGCGTCTCTGCATTATCAGAAACATATTCCAGAGATTTCTTATATTCCTCTATCGCCTCTTTAAACTGACCATTATCGTCGTATTTATTGCCATATGTCTGATGCTCAATCGCCAGTTTTTCTGCCTCCTGTTTTGAAACGGCTGCTGTTTTTTCACCTGCGTTTGCAACACCCATAAATATAAAAGAGATTATGCCGCATAACAATATGCCTTTTGTTAACCCTTTCATTATCATATAATTTCCCTCCTTGTTTTAGTAATAATATCGGATTTTATATCTCCCTTTCTCAATTGTCAAGCAAAATCTACCTTGCTACTCCTGAATACCCATTGCCTTTCTGGCAGAAGGCGGAAGAAGTTTCTGCACAGCCTCATCCATAAGCTTTTCAGTTATCATTGTCTGGTTTCTTTCTCTTGCATAATCTTCAATAGCCTTCTTTGCCATACCTTTTGCAAAGGGAGGAACTTTTTCCAATCTTTTTAAGACACCGTTGGCCCATTCTATGGCAGATGTGAAGTCTGATTGCTTCTTAATAATATCGTCAGGGTTAAACCCTCTTCCACCCATAAAAACACTGCATGGCACAAGCCTTAAAAGATTTTCTGCATTGCTCCCCATATCCGACTCTGGCACATGGTGAAGGCCAAAACGGCCGATAACCAGAAGTGATGGTTTTGTCATATGGATATGCTTAAGTATCTCGTTGTATACCTTTCCTGCCAACAGCGTTGTCTTTATCTCCAACCCCCTTGCCTGTGCTATTTGGGCCGCCGTGTCCAGATAGCCCTGATATAATTTTGCCATGCCCTTGTCTATAATCTCATCGTGAAGTTTTTCCTGCTCTTTGAATTTAAAAACCTTTGCAGCTTCTTCTGAAATGGCATCTGCAATATTTTTAAACGCCGTCTGATGAAAGTATGGGTCAAACGCAGCTACCGCCTCTATTTCACAGCCGAATGCCTTTTGAAAACCAAGGGCAACCATCAAACCCCAGTAGGAGTATGCGCTTCCATCTATGGCAACGAGGATGTTAGTGAAGATTTGAGATTTGAGATTTGAGATTTGAGATTTTACGACAAGTATGTCTTTTCTCGTCTTTCTTGCTACCCGTTCACAAACGCCGCCTATAATGTTGTTTTCCACAACACCCATGCCAAGGCTGCCCATTACAGCTAAATCATAGTTGCCTTCTTCTATCTCCTTTAGTATCTCTACAAAGTTTTTGCCTTCTCTGTTTTTACGAAAACAGGAAACTTTAGCTTCCATACATCTTTTCTCAAACCTGTCTAAATAGGAATCAGAAATAATACCAAGCCCTTTGGATATCAGGCTCTCATGTATATCCCTCTGCCGCTTTAGTATTGCCTCCGACTGATACCTCTCAGGCAGGCCAGCTTCCATATCCATAAATCTGGTCTCATGAAGCCTGGCAGCATAAACATGGCAGCCTGTAAGTGTCGCATTGTATGCACTGGCAATAGCAAGGGCAGCCTCCATGCCGTAATCAGAATATGTGGAATTGTCTAGTGCTGTAAGAATCTTTTGAAACATAATTTTAAATCCTTGTTTAGCAGATAAATTTTTACTATTTCTTATTTTTACCTCTTACGTTTTTACTATGCTAACACATTCAATGGACAAGCGCAACATAATGAGATAAGACTCTGCCGGCGTCCGAAAGCCCCAAAAATAGACATTAATTTTTTGGGGGGAGGGAACAAGACACTTTCAAGATCGGTCGCTTATAAGATATTATTTATGGTTGAGTCGTTTCCCGTGGACACTAGGCAGATAAAACATTAAACCTTCTTGTTTGTGCTGCTTTCTACTAGAAAATTTAAACCTCGCTCTCTTTTTTTACATATATCTCTTTTGTAATATCATAATCTATTGCCAATGTGGTTTCGCCAATCTCTATAACAAAAGACGGCCTTTTTTGATGAAGTCTTATAATGCTCCCTGGAACAATGCCAAGGGAACCAAGTCTGTCTAATCTGGAATGAGAACTTGGTATAATAAAAACTATCCTTCCGCTCTGCCCTATCTCCATATCCTTTAATGGCTGAACAAGCGGCTTTACATCCACCTTAAATTTCTTGCAGCATTCCCCTCTTGGTATAGGAAGTCCATGCGGACATGTCGGCGGATGGCCTAACAACGTGCAGATGCTGTCAGTAACAAGCGAAGAAAGGGTGTGTTCAAAACTGCACGCATTCTCTTCTAATACCACCTCCTCTATCTCCAAAACCTCAGATAAAAGCCTCTCCGCAAGTCTGTGCCTCCTGACCGTTGCCTCTGCCAATTTTTCACCTTTCGCTGTAAGTGCAATCCTGCTGTTATCTTTTATATATACAACTCCCTCGTTTTCCAGCGACAATAAGATTGCCATGTCTGCCTTTGCCTCTTTAACCTCAGTTATGCTCAAAAGGTCTGCAATGCTGTCATTTCCCAACTCCCTTTGCGTCCACACAAATTCTAAAATTTCCTCTACTACCTTTTGGTCTATCATAGTGTCTCCTGTCAAATTTTTGTAGTCTGTCGATTTATCGGCGTTTTTAAAAAACGCCCACGGGGCACCCAACCGAAGGTTGGGGTGGGCAAACTACTCGCCCATTGCACACAACCTGTGTTTACAACTTTACATCAAACACCCTTAAGATAAAATTTAACACCCCGCCAACCAATATTGCAAAAGGAAATATAAATACACTAATCCATATCGCAGCCATAAGCCCCCTCTCTTTGGCTATCATAAAGAAATTTGCTATACACGGAATAAAGAGAGTTATTGTAACGAGGCTGACAACAACCTGAATCGGATTTAACAGACCGTCCTTCTGCAATATAAGAAGCCCTGCTGCACCATAGTCCCTTCTTAAAAAGCCAATGATAAATGCCCCTGTGGCCTTGGCAGGCAAATCAAGGAAATTAACAACAATCGGCGCTGTAATCCTTTCCAACACATTTAATATTGCCAGCTTATCCAGTATGAACAAAAACAGCGTCCCGAGGATAAAAAGAGGCACGGCCTCTCTTAAATACCATTCTATCCTTACAAGGGTTTTAATGAGTATATTGGAAAATTTTGGAATTCTTATAGGCGGAATTTCCAGTAAGAAATCCGATGTCTCGCCCGAAATAATCTTTGATGCAAGAAAACCTACCATAAACATAATAAAAACTATAACACCTCCCCACCACAGTGTCGCCTTGAAAGACAACCCGCCCAACATGCCAAGTATTACCCCAAGCTGGGCAGAACACGGCACCCCGAGGGCCAGAAGCAGGGTTACAATTATCCTTTCTTTTTTTGTCTCCAATATCCTTGTGGTCATTGTAGCCATTGTATCGCAGCCCAGGCCGAGAACCATGGGAAGAACTGCCTTGCCGTTGAGACCAATAAGTTTGAATATCTTATCAACCATTACCGCAAGCCTCGGGAGATAACCTGAATCTTCAAGCAAACCGAAGAATATAAAAAAATACCCTACAATAGGAAGAATAATTGCAATGGCATAGGTGAGTGCCATTGTTATGAGACCATACGGCCCGACTATCAACTCATGCACAATCTCTATTGGCACTATGGCCTTAACAACCCTTGACGCCCATGGATTGAGATACTCGCCAAATACAACCTCTTCTAAAAAATCAACGCTGGTTCCTGCCCCAAACTGTCCAACAAACACATACATGAAATATAAGATGGCAAGCAAGATAGGAATGCCGGCAACAGGGTGCATTGACCATTTGCCTATAAATCTGGCCAATCTCCCGCCGCTTGCAGGTTCTATTGTCACAACATCTGTCACAGCCCTGTCAACTATCTTTAGCCTCTCTATATTCAACATATAGCTCAGGGGCTCTGTATATCTGGACTGAATATTGTAACGAATCTCCTCTACCTTTTTAACGGCTTCATCAGAAAGATTCTTGTGCAGCCAGTTGTTCAGCGTTTCATCGCCTGAAAGCAGCATTAAGGCAATAGCCCTTCTGGATATAAATGTCTCTGGAAGCAACCCTACAATGACTTTAACTGCATCCTCTATATCTTGGGTATAACCTATTTTAAAATTAGACAATCTTGGAGAGGAGACTGTCCTTGCCAGGCTATCTATACCGCGCCTCTGGGTTGCAATGGTTGAAACTACATCTATCCCCAACAGTCTTGACAGCTTGGCTGTATCTACCTGCCAGCCCCTGCTCCTTGCCTCATCTATCATATTCAGTGCAAGCGAAAAAGGAAGCTCAAGCTCTGCCAGCTGAATGGATATAAGAAGCGCCCTCCTTAAATTCTTTGTGTCTGCCACCTGTATTACACTATCAGCTTTCTCGTTTAACAATATATCCCTTGTAACCCGCTCATCTTCAGACATAGGCACAATGCTATTTACACCAGGGGTATCTATTACAGTATATTTTACGCCCCCTAGAGAGGTACTACCCCTGCTTACCTCAACTGTTGTCCCAGGATAATTGGATACAGTGACATATCTGCCTGTCAACGCACCAAAGATGACGCTCTTGCCAACATTGGGATTGCCAACAAGGATAAGCCGTTTGGCATCTTCCTCTGTCTTTATATTATTATGTTCGTGCATACTAAAATTAACTCAAAACTTTGTGAATACCCTGCGCCAAGAGCGCAGGGCGTCAAAGTCAAACTCAATGCTGTCATTCTCCGGCTTGACAGGAGAATCCAGTTCCTTCTCCGGCTTGACAGGAGAATCCAGTTCCTTTCTCTGGATTGCCCGATCAAGTCGGGCAATGACGACTAATACAGAAGCAATTCATCCCTGTGCCAAAAGCACAGGGAGTTCTTGCTATTAAACCAGTTTTAAGGTTTTGCATTTTGAGATCTGAGTTTTGAACTGTTTAAATGATAACAAAAATCATTTTCAATATCAACATAAAAAAACTAACTACCACATTTTGAGCAAAAACCGTATAATTCTAATTTATGATTTGTCACAGTAAAGCTCAGCTTTTCGGCTATTTCCTTTTGCATATGCTCTATCTTCTGGTTCTCAAATTCCACAATCTTCCCGCATTTAACACAAATGCAGTGGTCGTGATGGCTTTCATCAGGTATATGCTCATACCTTGTCTGTCCGTCACCAAATTGTCTTTCCAGGGCAATACCACACTCGCTCAAAAGTTTCATGGTTCTATAGACTGTTGCATATCCAACTTTTGGATTTTTACGTCTGACCTTTTTTAAAAGCTCTTCAAGACTTATATGTGTATTGGTTTTAAAAAAGGTATCTGTGATGTCGTCTCGCTGCACAGTTGATTTAAGACCTTTTTCATGTAGATATTTTTGGAGAAGTTCTTTTTTGTCAACCAGCTTCATAAATAACCCAGACTACAGACTAAAAACCAGAGACTTAATAGTGCAGTCCGTGATTTCAAGCCTGGGGTCTTCTGTTTGTGGTTGGTTCTGTATTAAAATGGAGCGGGCGACGGGATTCGAACCCGCGACCCCGACCTTGGCAAGGTCGTGCTCTACCAGCTGAGCTACACCCGCATTATACGCTGCACTAATTGTAAGGTGTAAATTGCAAATTTTAAATTAAAAACTGAAAATATCCTTTTTTTCATTTTGCAATTTGCATTTTCCAATTTGCAATTGCCGTAAAGCTTATGCCGCCTTTTCCTTCTGCTTTGCTGGACCTGCTGCTCTCTTCCGTAATGCAGGTTTTTTCGTCTTATCCTTTTTTCCTTCACCTTCTTCAATCAACTCAAGCAGCGCCATGTGGCTTGAATCGCCGGGTCTGACATCTGCATGAAGTATTCTTGTATAGCCGCCGTTTCTATCTTTATATTTAGGAGATATTTCCTCGAAAAGCTTTGTTACAACGGCCTTGTCTCTCATAAAGGCTATCGCCCGCCTCCTCGCAGACATATCCCCTTTCTTGCCAAGCGTAATCATATTTTCAGCGAGGCTTCTTAATTCTTTAGCCTTCGGCAATGTTGTTCTTATTCTTCCATGTAAAAAAAGTGAATTGGTCATATTGGCCATCATACATCTTAAATGGCCAACCGCTCTATCAAACCTCTTTTCGTCTCTATTATGTCTCATATCAGCCCCTTTAAAAACAGGCAAAAGGCTATAGGTAACAGGCTGTAGGTTTTCCCCATTGCCTCTCGCCCATTGCCCAGAGCCTGATTTATGCTATTTCCTTTTTTTCCAGTGACATCCTGTCCAATTCTTCTCTGGATGGAAAGTTGTCCAGCTTCATGCTGAAGTTAAGACCCATGCTTATAATCATCTCTTTTATCTCGTTTAAGGATTTCCTACCAAAATTCTTTGTCTTCAGCATTTCCTGCTCTGTCTTCTGAACCAACTCCCCTATATATTTTATATCGGCGTTCTTAAGGCAGTTAGCTGAACGGACAGAAAGTTCCAACTCATCCACTAATCTGAAAAGGTTTTCATTTAAGGCGGCCTGTTTCCCCTCCGCCTCTTCTTCAGCCTCAAACTTTTCTTCTGCCTCCACAAATGGTATAAAAATACTCAATTGGTCTTTAAGTATTTTAGCTGCAAAACCGACTGCATCCTGAGAACTTACAGCTCCTGTAGTCCAAACTTCCATAGTAAGCTTGTCGTAATCAGTCCTCTGCCCTACCCTTGCATAACCCACATTGTAATTCACCCGTGTGACAGGAGTAAAGATAGCATCGATAGGAATAGTACCTATGGGCTGATTCTCTTCTTTATTTCTTGCAGCCTGGACATAACCTTTTCCTGTCTTCACAAGCAACTCTGCATCCAGCTTAGCATCCTTGGCAAGTGTAGCAATATGTAACTCGGGGTTTAAAATCTCCACTGTTGAATCACAGATTATGTCCCCGGCCTTCACGTCCCCCTCGCCCTTTGCCTTTATTCTGATAGTTTTATGGCCATAACCATGTAGCCTTATTTTTATCTGTTTTAGGTTTAATATAATATCTGACACATCCTCTTTGACTCCTGGAATAGAGGAAAACTCATGAAGGGCACCGGCAAATTTTGCAGAAACAATAGCAGCACCTTGTAAAGAAGAAAGCAGTATTCTCCTCAACGAATTACCTATAGTGATGCCAAATCCTCTCTCCAGAGGTTCAGCTGTAAATTTGCCGTAAGTGTTGGTCAAGGTATCCTTATCAACCTCTAGTTTTTTAGGTTTGATCAGATCCCGCCAATTTTTTTGCATATATCCCCCCTTCAAATTTCAGTTTGGAAATTTGAAATAATTTTTTATCTAGAATACAGTTCAACTATAAATTGTTCTTGAACAGGTATGGTTATATCTTCACGTCTAGGCAGCGATTTAATAATTCCCTTGTAGTGTGCCTTGTCAAGTTCTAACCATTGGGGAACGCCGCGTCTTTCTACCGTCTCTAATGCCTCATTAAATCTTGCCTTACTCCTGCTCTTTTCTTTAATTTCTATTACCTCTCCTTGTTTAACAAGATATGCAGGAATATTCACCTTTTTACCATTTACCAAAAGATGGCTGTGCATAATAAGTTGCCTAGCATCACTTCTTGAATCAGCAAATCCAAGCCGGTAAATAACATTGTCGAGTCTCCTTTCTAAAAGGACAAGGAGGTTTTCACCTGTAATACCGCGCAACCTCTCCGCTTTCTTAAAGTAACCATGGAATTGCCTCTCCATTAAGCCGTACACCCTTTTAAGCCGCTGTTTTTCTCTAAGTTGCTGGGCATATGCGGTAGCCTTACCTCGCCCTTGGCCGTGCTGGCCTGGGCCATAGCTTCTTCGCTCAAAGGCACATTTGTCGGTATAACACCTGTCGCCCTTGAAAAAGAGCTTCATCCCTTCTCTTCTACACATCTTACATACAGATTCAATATATCTTCCCAAAGCTTCCTCCCACAGACAAAATCTGAAATTTGAAATTTGAAATTTGAAATGTTATCATACTCTTCTTCTCTTTGGTGGCCTGCATCCGTTATGCGGAATGGGAGTCACGTCCTTTATAAGACTTATGTTAAGCCCAGTAGCCTGAACCGACCTGAGCGCAGCCTCTCTACCTGCTCCAGGTCCATTTATATAGACATCAACGCTCCTTACACCATACTCCATAGCCTTCTTTGCAGCAGCCTCAGCTGCAACTTGAGCAGCAAATGGAGTCCCCTTTCTAGAACCTTTAAAACCATGGCTTCCTGCACTGCTCCATGCAATCACGTTACCATTATTATCTGTTATAGTAATTATGGTGTTATTGAAGGTAGACTGAATACTAGCAATACCCTTTGATGCCACTTTTTTTTCTTTTTTAATCTTTGCCATTATACCCCCTTGTCGCTTCGCTCCATTGCAAAATGAAGATTGAAAAACGCAAATGGTAAATTTAAGATTCTTTTAACTTTGCATTTTGTATTCTACAATTTGCATTTTCTTTATTATTCCGCTTTTCTTATTGCTATGCTGGCCTTGCGCGGCCCTTTTCGTGTCCGGGCATTGGTATGTGTCCTCTGTCCCCTGACCGGCAACCCTCTCCTATGTCTGAGTCCTCTATAAGAACCAACGTCCATAAGTCTCTTGATATTAATAGCAACCTCTTTTCTAAGATCGCCCTCCACCTTAAAATCTCTGTCCAATATCTTTCTTATATTGGCAATCTGCCCCTCTGTAAGATTCTGTGTTCTCGTATTAGGATTTACCTCTGCCTCTTCAAGAATCTTCTTTGAAGCAGTTTTGCCTACTCCGTATAAATAGGTGAGCGCTATTTCTATCCTTTTATTTTTAGGTAGGTCTACCCCTGCTATCCTGGCCAATTTTGCCTCCGTTTTAAAAGCAGGGACTGGGGGCTTGGGACTGGAGACTTGTAACTACTAATCCCTAGTTCCTAACCCCTATCCCCTGTATTTTTATCCCTGTCTTTGTTTATGCTTTGGGTTATTGCATACAACCCTGACAACTCTTTTGCGTACTACCACTTTGCACTTATCGCATATCTTTTTAACAGAACTTCTCACCTTCATCTCTAATCCCTCTTCTTGTTAAATTAGACCATAGACACAAGCCTTTAGACTAAAAAATCAAGTCTTGGGTCTCAATCCCAGCTTTACTTTACCCTATATATTATCCTGCCCCTTGTAAGGTCATAGGGCGAAAGCTCAACAGTAACCTTATCTCCCGGCAAAATTTTTATAAAATGCATCCTCATTTTTCCGGAAACATGCGCAAGCACTATATGCTTATTTTCAAGTTCTACCCTAAACATAGCATTCGGCAAGGTTTCAATTACAGTACCTTCTACTTGTATCGCCTCTTCCTTAGACATACCTTCCTCATAATTTACTCAAAATGTACGGACCCTTTTCAGTTACAGCCACCGTATGTTCAAAATGCGCTGAAAGACTGCCGTCCTTTGTAACAGCTGTCCAACCATCATCCAGAACAACTATATCGCTTCCACCGGCATTTATCATGGGCTCTATTGCAAAAACCATTCCTGCCTTCAGCCTTGCCCCTCTTCCAGGGACTCCAAAGTTTGGAACCTGCGGAGCTTCATGCAGTTCCCTGCCTATCCCATGCCCAACAAATGCCCGTACTACTGAAAAACCATTCTCTTCTACATAACTTTGAACAGCATAAGATATATCAAAAAGCCTGTTGCCAACGTAAACCTTTTCTATCGCCCTTGATAATGCTGTCTCAGTAACATCTATTAATCTACTGGCCTCTTCTGATATCTTACCTAGTGGTATCGTTATAGCAGCATCGCCATAATAACCATCACACTCAACACCTATATCTATGCTCAGTATATCACCTTCTATTAGAACCCTATTTGAAGGCATGCCATGAACAACCTCTTCATTCACTGAAACACATATGCAATACGGATAACCTCTGTAACCTTTGAAAGCTGACCTGACTTTTCTTTTCTTCAGCTCTGCCTCACACAATTTTTCAAGCTCTATAGTTGCAACCCCGGGCCTTGCAGCATCTTTTATAACAGCAATAATTTCAGCAACAACAAGGTTGCTCTTCCTCATCTTTGCTATCTCATCAGGAGACTTGAGGACTATTGTTTTACTTTCTTTCATCCCGTTAGAAAACCCCAGCCGGAAAACTATTAATAGACACATTCGCACATGCGTAGATTAAAACATTTTCTAACGGGATTCAATGGCATTTACTATCTCCTCTGTTATCTCCTTAAATCCTCCAACACCACCTATTGCAACAAGAAGCCCTTTTTTCTTATAAAAATCTGTAAGCGGCGAGGTCTGT
>JACRML010000022.1 GCA_016214995.1 Deltaproteobacteria bacterium | reverse complement strand
TGTCCCGGAAATACTTTTGTCAGGCAATCATCGGGAGATTAAAACATGGAGAAGGATGGAGTCCATAAAAAGAACCTTAAATAAGAGACCCGATCTCTTAGAAAAGATTCAATTGACGGAAGAAGAGAAAACACAATTTGGTATTAAGTAGATACTACAATAAATTTCTAATTTCTAAATCCTAATTCCTAATAAATCCTTGACAGGAAGAATATCTGTCAAGGATTCATTAGAAATTAGACATTAGGATTTCTTAATACCCATTTGTCGTTGACTACAATTTACAATTCATAATTTAAATCAGGAGGAGAGCCATGAACCCATTACTTAATATTGAGAAAGATTTTTTACGCACTGATATGCCTGAGTTTAAGCCGGGCGATACCGTAAGGGTAAATATCAAGATTAAGGAAGGCGATAAGGAACGTATTCAGGCGTTTGAAGGTACGGTTATGCGGAGAAGAGGCAGGGGTGTCCGGTCTACCATTACGGTAAGAAAGGATTCTTACGGTGTGGGCGTGGAAAGGACATTTCCTTTAAATTCACCGTTAATCGAGAGTATTAAGGTCGTTGGCAAGGGAACGGTTAGAAGGGCAAAGCTATATTACCTTAGAGGTCTGAAAGGTAAGGCAGCAAGGATAAAAGAAGAGGCGTAAAAGCAGATGCAAGATGCAAGAAGCAAGATGCAAGAAAAAAGAAATCGTAAGAATCTTGCTTCTTGCCGCCTGCCTCTTGTATCTTGTAATGAACGGCTTGACTTTTTTGAACAAGATGCTTTGCAAAAAGGCTTCCGTTGCATAGCTGGTGTTGATGAGGCTGGCAGAGGACCTCTTGCAGGACCAGTAGTTGCGGCAGCGGTTATTTTCCAGTCGCCGCCGCTTCATCTCGGCATAAGAGACTCAAAAACCCTCTCTCCCATACAGAGAAGCGCCATACTTTTAGATATCTATCGTGAGGCCGCTGCGGTCGGTATCGGAATTATCTGGATGGAGGAGATAGAGACAACGAATATTCACATGGCATCACTAAAGGCAATGGCTGATGCTGTCAAAAAACTTAATCCCATCCCGGAATTTATTTTAATAGACGGAAATTTTCCAATAGATACATCCATTCCACAATTACCAATTATAAAAGGTGACTCCCTAAGCGTCAGCATAGCTGCTGCTTCAATAGTAGCCAAGACCATGCGAGACAGCATAATGGATGCGTACCACAATATCTTTCCTTGCTATAATTTTACCAAGAACAAAGGCTATGGGACAGCAGAGCATCTTGAAGCTATAAAACATTTTGGGCCTTCTCCAATCCACAGAAGAGGCTTTAAGGGCGTAAAGGAATGTATAAAATGACCCTTGCAAGAATCAATACTGGCAGGCAAGGAGAGGAACTGGCTGCTGCATTTTTAAAGCAAAATGGCTACAGAATTTTGGAAAATAATTTCAGGTGCAGATATGGTGAGATAGATATAATTGCCACGGAAGGAAAAACCCTTGCATTTATAGAAGTGAAGACAAAGACAAACAATAAATTCGGTCCTCCCAAACTTGCAGTTGATTTTAACAAGCAGAGACAATTATCAAAGACAGCGACGGCATACCTGATACAAAAAAAACTCACCAACTATCCTGCAAGATTTGATGTGGTTGGAATCAGCATTATGGAAAATGAAACAGAAATAGAATTGATACGAAATGCCTTTGAGCTCTGTTTGAAATAAAAACCTCTGTGGTTATGAAAAAACAACTGCTCCTCATAGACGGCACCGCTTATATCTACAGGGCATTTCATGCCATTCCGTACCTTTCCAATTCCAAAGGCCTCCCCACCAATGCCATCCATGGTTTTGCCCAAATGCTCTTAAAGGTTATAAAGGATTTTAAAACAGACCATATAGCCGTTGCCTTTGATGTTAAGGGGCCGTCTTTCAGGCATAAGATGTATGAGGAGTATAAGGCGCATAGGCCCGAGATGCCGGACAGCCTTAAACCACAGATACCGTATATAAAGGAATTGGTCAGGACATTGAATATTCCTGTTCTTGAATTAGAAGGGTATGAGGCCGATGACATCATTGGCACAATATCCAAACATATGAAAGAAAAAGATATAGAGGTAATTATAATTGCGGCTGATAAGGACATGATGCAGCTCGTTGATGAAAACACAGTTATTGTTGATACCATGAAGGATAGAAAGATTGGTGAGCAAGAGGTGATGGAGAGATTTGGCACAGAGCCTGATCGTGTTGTAGAGATTATGGGTCTTGCGGGAGATAGTTCTGATAATATACCGGGCGTTAAAGGCATAGGCGAAAAGACCGCTGTTAAACTTATACAGCAGTTTGGCACAATTGAAAATCTTTTACTTAATATTGATAAGATTAAGGAAAAAGGGGTTAGAGAGAAATTAAAGGAACAGGCAGATGGTGCAAGGCTTTCGAGGATGCTTGCCGTGATAGATACAAATGCGCCTGTTGACTACAAATTTGACGACCTTGTTGTTAAACTGCCTGATTATCCAAAGCTAAAGGAATTACTCAAAGATCTGGAATTTACAAAATTATTAAAAGAGATTATTCCGGAAGAACCTTCAAATATTCAGAGCGAATATAGTTGTATAACTGATATGGAGATGCTGAAAAGCCGTATAGCAGATATAAAAGATGCAAAGGAGATGGCAATTGTTATAAAGACTGGTCGGACCCCCGATAAAGGTGTTCGGGGGCAATGTCCAGAGTTTGGAGTGCGGAGTAAAAACTTTTTTTCCGCCGATTCTTCAACTCCTCAACTCTTTAACTCCTCATTAACCCCTGCTTATTGCTTGCAGGGGCAGGCTTCTTCGGTGTTTGCCTTTTGTCTGAAACCGAATCAGGCATTTTCTATCTCAACGAGTTACCACAGACCGCAGACATTAGATTTTAGTCTTAAGTCCGGAGCCTTGAGTCTTGAATCTGTGCTTGAGGTCATCAGATCAGTTATTGAGGACGATGGCATAAAAAAAATGTCCTGTGCCATAAAGACCGTTCATACATTTTTTAAGCAGTATAATATTCAAATGAAAGGGACAAATTTTGACAGCGGCATTGCATCTTATCTGTTAAATCCTTCGCGGGCAAGCCATGCGCTTGCGGATATAACCGGCGAATACCTGGAAAATATCGAAATATCAAAGCGCCAGAGCGCTAAAGTATCAGAGGGAACTCTTGATATAGACGCCGCTTGCAGCATTGCCTGCGCTGAAGCTGATGCGGTCTTTCAAATTGCCGGAAAACTATTGCCGCTATTGGAAAACCACGGGCTCTTAAGGCTTTTTCATGAGATAGAAATGCCTTTAGCTGAGGTTCTGGCAGAGATGGAACGGAGCGGCATTAAGGTGGACAGAGATTATCTTGCAAATCTTTCAAAGGAATTGAAAGGCCAGATTGAAATTCTGCAAAGCAGAATTTATACAATTGCAGGCATAGACTTTAATATCAACTCGCCAAAACAGCTATCTTCAGTTTTATTTGAGAAATTGAAATTAAAACCGGTAAGAAAGACAAAGACAGGATTTTCTACTGATGAAGATGTGTTAAAGACGCTTGCTGCTCAGCATGACCTTCCGAGCGAGGTTTTAAACTTCAGACAACTCTCAAAACTAAAATCTACCTATGTGGATGCCATGTTGGAGCTTATAAATCCAGCAACCGGGAGGATTCACACATCGTTCAACCAGACGGTTACGGCAACAGGGAGACTTTCAAGTTCTGAACCTAACCTCCAGAATATCCCCATAAAGACTGAGTTTGGGAAAAGAATACGGCAGGCATTTATAGCAGATAAGGATTGTCTGTTTTTATCAGCAGACTATTCGCAGATAGAACTCAGGATTGTTGCACATCTGTCTCAGGATGCTCTTCTTATAGATGCATTTAAAAAAGACGATGATATACACACCAGGACAGCATCAGAGGTCTTTGGCATTATACCGGAGCTTGTTACCCCGGAGATGAGGAGGAGGGCAAAGGCCATAAATTTCGGCATCATCTATGGCATGGGGCCTTATGGCTTATCTGCAGAGCTCGGCATATCTCAGGATGAGGCGGCTGGATATATAGATGATTACTTTCTGCATTATAAAGGTGTTAAGGCATTTATAGATAAGACCATTAACGAGGCGGTTGAAAATGGTTATGTGACAACTCTTTTTGGAAGACGCAGATACATACCTGAGATGAGAAGTGAGAGCGAACAAATAAGGAGATTTGGCGATAGGATAGCAATCAACACGCCTGTTCAAGGGACAGCGGCAGATATGATAAAAGTTGCAATGATAAATATATTCAGGAGATTGAGAGACGGCAATTTTAATACAAAAATGCTGCTCCAGATTCATGACGAACTTATCTTTGAGGTGCCGGCAAAGGAAATAGAATTGATTAGGGAGTTGATAAGAAAAGAGATGGAAACGGCCGGCAGTCTGTCTGTGCCTGTAAAAGTTGACATTCAGATTGGCAGTAGTTGGGGAGAGTTGGGCTAATACACTTAAAGAGAAACCATGGCGCCTTGGTAAATCAATGCCTGTTTTGGGGTGACTCTATGGGCTTGCGCAAGATTAGGTATTTTGCTATAGTTACACAATTTTTAATGCCGGCCAAGAACTCCCTGCGCTCTTGGCGCAGGGTATTCACTGAATGGAAAAGAGTTTATCCTTGGCCATTAAAGATGCAAGAGATAGCTAGGCCAAAAACTACAATACCTTGTGCCTGGGGCATTTTTGAATATAAACTATAATAAAGCAATTTTTAACGTCGACTCTTTATGATAAAACCCTACAAAGGCATAAATCCAAAAATACATCAAACAGCCTATATAGAAAATAGCGCCCAGATTATCGGCGATGTTGAGATAGGCGAATATTCCAGCATATGGTGCAATGCAGTGTTGCGCGGCGATGTCCATTATATAAAGCTCGGTAACAGAACGAATATACAGGACAATTGTGTGCTTCACGGCACGAAAGGCGTTTGGCCTGTGATTCTTGGAGATGATATCACAGTAGGCCACAATGTTACCTTGCATGGATGTGTTATCAAAGACAGATGCCTCATCGGTATGGGTTCAATAATACTGGACGGGGTTGAGGTTGGCGAAGATTCTATAATAGGCGCAGGCGCACTGGTTACAGAGAGAACCATCATTCCACCCAGAAGTCTTGTTTTGGGTATGCCTGGAAAGGTTGCGAGACAGCTTAAAGATGAAGAAGTGGAAAGGATATTAAAGTCAGCAAAAAATTATATTGAATATTCTGAGGAGCATAAGGAGATAAGATGATTACATAGATTATAACGACAGATTACACAGATTCTGATGAAAAGTCTTAATCTGTGCAATCGTTCTCAGAATCTGTGTAATCCAGCATTAAACTATGTTTGACAATCTTGGTTTCATAACATTGCTTCAAAAAGGTGGGATTACCGTAATTATCCTTGCCTGTTTTTCTATCCTCTCTATTGGCGTAATCATGGAAAGGCTTTGGGTCTTCTTTAAATTCAGAAAGGGCCTTAAAATATTTTTTCCGCAAGTTCAAAAGGCGTTAAAAAATGGCGGCAGGGAAGCCGCATCGGCAATTTGCGATGTTAATGAACCTGTGGCAAGGATTTTTAAGGCAGGTCTTTTTAGATACAAAGAGGGTAAAACAACTGTTGGAGAGGCAATGGAACTTGCAGCAAGGCAAGAGGCGCTTTATCTTGAAAGGTATCTGGGCGTGCTCGGAACCGTTGGAAGCACAGCCCCATTTATAGGGCTTTTTGGCACGGTGCTTGGGATTATAAGGGCATTTCACGACCTTGCTGTAATGGAAGGAGCAGGACCGTCTGTTGTGGCAGACGGCATAGCAGAAGCCCTTATTGCAACTGCCGCAGGCCTGTTTGTGGCTGTGCCTGCTGTTATGGCGTATAACTATTTCACAAGAAAGATAAATAGCTTGAACCTTGAAGTTGAAACCAGAGGGGCGGAATTTGTGGATGCACTTTTTGAGGCTAGTAAATGAAGAAGTGGAGCCTCGTCAATAACAGGAACAGGATTATTTCTGATATAAACATTACTCCGTTGACTGATGTTATGCTTGTTCTTCTTGTTATTTTCATGGTGACAACACCGCTTCTGGTAATGCAGTCCTTCAAAATCAAACTACCAAAGGCAGTTTCAGCAGAGGCCGAACAGGAAAAGGGGATAACGCTTTCCATTACCACAGGCGGAGCAATTTACCTGAATAACAAGGCAGTTAAAATGGAAGGGCTTTTTGACTCAATACAATCTGAGATTAAAACTGCATCCGACAGAACTGTGATAATAAAGGCGGATAAGGATATTATGCATGGCACGGTGGTTAGGGTTCTGGATATAGCAAAGAGGGCAGGGGCAGCAAAGCTATCTATAGCAACGGAGCCAGAAGGACAGTCTAAAACACAATAGTCAGTGGTCATAAGTCAAAAATAAATGCGCTGGGCATCAATAGACATAGGAACAAATACATTAAGGCTCCTGATTGCAGATATAAAAAATAAAAGGCTCAAACCAATTTTCTTGAAGAGGATAATTACAAGGCTTGGCGGTGATTATAAAGAAGAGATAGGTATTTCACAGACAGCGCAAGAAGGAACAATAAAGGCGCTTGAGTTTTTTGCTAAAAAGATTAAAGAATATGACGTCCAAGAGGTAAAAGCTGTTGCCACCAGCGTTGTGCGGAAGGCAAGAAACCAGAAAGAATTTTTAAGCAAGGTTTTAGAGCAGACCGGGATAAAGATAGATGTAATATCAGGCGATGAAGAGGCAAGGCTTTGTTTGCTGGGGGTTTTATCAGTTATAAAAGCGAGGACAGGTTTGAAATCTGCCCCCAAATGCCTTGTGGTTGATATAGGCGGTGGAAGCACTGAGTTTATTGCAACAAATGGCGGCAAGCTGCTCGGCGCATGGAGCATGGAGATGGGCGTTGTTCATCTCACGGAAAACTATCTCAAGACAGACCCGCCTACAAAAAGAGAACTCAATGCAATGGAAGATGAGATTGAGAGGATAATTTACGATTTACGATTTACGATTTACGATTTGGGTTTTTTGACTCCGAACTCCAAACTCCAAACTCTAAACTCATGGCTTTTTGCCGGCACTGCCGGCACAATCACAACACTTGCTGCCATAGACCAGGGACTTGAAAAATATGATCCGGAAAAAATAAATAATTACATATTGAGCTGCGGGGCCATTAAAAAGATATACCGGCATCTTGCTTCTCTGCCGCTGAAACAAAGGGAAGAAATTCTCTCTCTTGAAAAGGGGAGGGAAGATATAATAATACCAGGCGCAGCTATTGTATTAAAGACAATGGAAGGATTTGGTTTTGATAAAATGACGGTAAGCGATGCAGGTCTTTTAGAAGGGATACTATTAGACAGTTAAAACCTAAAAACCATTGACAGTAATTCAGTTTTGTGATTAAAGATATGTGGAATTGAGGGTGTTGCCTGTGGGTGACAATAAAAGAGGTAGAATATGAAGAAAGAACCACTCCGATATTTAGAGAATGCAAAGGAGATATTAGGCAAGTCTCCGATTGAGGATAATATCTATATAGATGTTAAGTATGTGAAAACAGCATGTGGTGTTGCATATCTTGGAGTATTAGAGGCAATAAATGAAGTATTGCTTAAAAAAGGGCTTACAAAAAAGGAACTGCCAAAGAAGGTAGAAGAATATAGGAAGGCTTTACAAAAATATGTATCTATACACAATGGTAAACTTTTAAGAGAATTTGATGTTATTTATGACCAGTTGCATATAGCAGGATATTACAGGGGACTTTTGCACAACACTAATATGGTTAAGGATGCAATAAAAACAGCAAAAGATTTTATCAGTAAACTGCATTAAGCGGTTGCACACAAGCAGGACTTGATTATATGCATCCAAAGGCAAAAAGCAAGACCTGTATTTTTCAGCATAAATATTTCTTCATAGGAGATACTTTTATGGCGAACAAATTGCAGAGAGAGAGAGAGAGAGAGTAGATTAACATCCTATAAAAGCAGTTTTGTAAAAGGGCGTATCAAGCGATATGCCCTTTTTATTTTTGGGACCTGCTTCGCCGCCATCCTCATAGCTTTTATTCTGCCCGCTCTTTTTATGCAAGAACCGCTTGCGTTCGCGGCTGAGAAAGACAGCCCTGCGCCTGCTCAGCAGCAGCCTGTGCAATCCGGCAACCCGTCAGTCAGCGCCATCACTCAGGCGGCGGTGAAGGCGGGGGTGCTTGCCTGCGCCAGCCGCATCAATCAGGTTACAAACTTCCTCACAGCAGGCAGCCAGTGGTTTGGCGCTTTCCTTATAGTGCCGCCGGCCAACCCTGACCAGCAGATTGTTTCGGCATCCCTTGAAATCCAGTCAAAAGATGCGCCGCTTGCGTATGCCAGCGCCAGTTTTGCCCCTAATCAGGCAAACGGCTGCGGAGGGATGTATGAAACCGTTGTGTACTGGGCACAGGGATGCGATAAGGTCGCAAGCCAGAATTTCGGCGGGCTGAAGCGCATTGACACCAAGCAGGGCGCGCCATCCGCACACGCGCCGTCCATAGTAACACTTGACGGAGGGGCAACGACCAAGATTTTTCTCATGCCTGCCGGAACAGGGTGCGTATCTATAAAAAAAGAGGTTGTGCAATGAAAATAATAACAGCAAGGAGTAGGGTGGGCTATGCCCACCAAAATTGCGGCATAATCAAAACGGTGGGCGCAGCCCACCCTACGGCTACGAATTAAAGAGGTTTGTAGAAACAGGTCTTTAGACCTGTTAAAACAAATATTCAGGAGCAGGTTGCAAACCTGCTCCTGCAAGGAGTAGGGTGGGCTATGCCCACCAAAATTGCGGCATAATCAAAACGGTGGGCGCAGCCCACCCTACGACTATTAGCCTTTTCCCCCTTTTCTAAAGGGGGACACAGGGGGATTAAAAATGTTTTGGGACAAAGAAAAGGCGCATTTATACATTAATAAAAATATACAAAGGAGGAAAGTAGAATGAAGCGAAGAGGCAAGAAGCACAAAGGAGTGATGAGGGCTATTTCAGCGGCAATGGCAGTGATTATGCTTATGGGGCTGTGGGCGCCGGCAGATGTGCAGGCAACTCAGAATGAACTCAACTCTATCCCAGCGCAGGGGGCAAATATTACATCTAATAACGACTCGACAGGTGATCCCGAAGATATTTCATTCTATGACAACGGGGTGCTGGTTGGAACATTCACCACCACTGGCAATACTCTTCGCGATCTGAATGTGACCAATTCCACCACCTTAAGCGGTGGCGCAACAATAAACGGTGGCGCATCAATAGGCGGTGGCGCATCAATAATCGGTGGTCTGAACAACAACTCAGGCGGCATCACGAGTGCAGGGGCTATTTCCGGGGCGACGACAATAGGCTCCAGTGGTCTTGCAACTCTTGGTTCTATATCCACCGGAGCGGTCTCTTCGACCAGCATCAACAACAACTCCGGCGGCATCACAAATGCGGGCGCTATTTCAGGTGTGACGACAATCAGCAGCAGCGGGTTGGCAACTCTTGGTTCCATCTCTACCGGCGCCGTAACCTCTACCAGCCTGAATAACAGCAGCGGCGGCATCACGAACGCAGGGGCAATTTCGGGGGCAACGACAATAGTCTCCAGTGGTCTTGCAACTCTTGGTTCTATCTCTACTGGCGCCGTCAGCTCGACCAGCCTGAACAACAGCAGCGGCGGCATCACCAATGCGGGCGCTATTTCAGGTGTGACGACAATCAGCGCAAGCGGGTTGGCAACTCTTGGCTCCATCTCTACCGGAGCGGTCACATCCACCAGCCTGAACAACAGCAACGGCGGCATCACAAATGCGGGGGCAGTCTCAGGCGTAACGACGCTGAACACCACCGGCAACACAACGCTCGGCGATGCGATCACTGACTCCACTACGATCAACGGCACTTTGAATGTCACAGGCGCGACCACGACCGCCGGGATTACCAACACGGGAAGTATAGCCACGACCACCCTGAGCACAAGCGGTGCGGCAACCCTGAACTCAGCAACAATAACAAACAACGCCACAGTCGGCGGTACTCTCGGAGTAACCGGCGCAACCACACTCAGCAGCACGTTGGATGCCCGGGGCGCTATTTCGAATTCAACAGGGAATGTGACTATAAGCGATGCGCTGGACGTGACAGGAGCGACAAACATTAATGCCACAGGCGGTGCAACTACCAACATCGCTACAAGCGCAGCCGCAACTACCAATATCGGTATGCTTGGCGGCATCAACAATCTTGCCGGCACAACCAATATCAATTCCAGCGTAAACAACGCGACCAACATCAATACCGGTACCAGCACCGGCACGACAACAATCGGCAATGCCAACAATACTACGAACATCAACAGCGGTACGACCGCCATCAACGCAGGCGGCGGCGCCACCGAACTGACTGTCGGCACGGGCACGGTGGATATCGTGGGCACGACCACTGTGACCGGCGCTACGGACATCAATACAACCGGAACTGCCAGCACCTCAATCGGCAATGCCACAGGCAATGTTGCCATTGTGGGCGCTACGAACACCGTCACCGGCACAACCAATGTCAATACGACCGGCACTGCATCCACCAGCATCGGCAATACGACTGGAACGACCAGCATTACCGGTTCCACCAACACTGTCCTCGGCACGACAAACATCAATACCACCGGCGGCGCAACGACCAATATCGCTGCAAGCGCAGCCGCAACCACCAATATCGGTATGCTTGGCGGCACCAACAATCTTGCCGGCACGACCAACATCAATGCCAGCGTAAACAATGCAACCAACGTAAACACCGGCACGAGCACCGGCACGACAACCATCGGCAATGCCAATAACACCACGAATATAAACAGCGGTACGACGAACATCACGAGTGCAACGAATATTACCGGCACGACGAATATCAATACCAGCGGAACTGCATCCACCAGCATAGGCAATACGACTGGAACGACCAGCATTACCGGTTCCACCAACACTGTCCTCGGCACGACAAACATCAATACCACCGGCGGCGCAACGACCAACATCGCTGCCAGCGCAGCTGCCACCACTAACATCGGCATGCTCGGCGGCACCAACAATCTTGCCGGCACGACCAACATCAATGCCAGCGTAAACAATGCAACCAACATCAATACAGGCACCAGCACGAGTGCTGTTACGATCGGTAATTCTGCTAACACGACTTCGCTGAACAGCGCGACCAACAACATCGGTGTAAGCAGTGGCTATGCAACTACAAACAACATCGGCACTAACAATACATTTGCGAGTTCCAATACAATTGGCAGCACAAACGCGAGTTCCACAGTAACCGCCTACGGCGGCAACAGCACGTTGTCAGCAGCCAACAATGCCGCCAGCCTGGGCGTTACCAACGGCGGCAGCTTCTCAGCCAATGCAACAACAGCCGTCATCAGCGGCAGCGGCACACTATACAGCAACGGCACCGGAACATCTTCCGGCTCTGCCGGAGCAGTGACAACCTATAACTCACCGCAAACTATCGCGTCAAATACCACCATCGGCAACATATTGAACGGCGCAACTTACAGCTCCAAGATAAACGGCAACACCTTCGTGGACGGCAACATGTACATCAACGGCACACTGAATTATGTTTCAAGCACCGCAGCCACAACCACAGTAACCGGCGGAGGCAGCGTGCTCAATAGCGGAACGACATCAAGCAATATGGTAATTATGAACAAGGGTGAGACCGGCACATACGCGTCCGTCAACAGCAACGGCGCGATTACTATGACCAACGGCACCACCGGCGAGGCTGTTACCTCCCTGACCATGACGAACGGGCTGGGCAACACGCACGGTGTGGTGGTTACTGAAAGCAAGGTCGTGCTCAGCGGCGGCACCCATTCCACTACCATGACGCTGGATGACAATGGTGCTACCTTCAGCAATGCTCAGACCGGCAGTCCTGTAAGGGTGACCGGGGTGGCAGACGGCGCCCACGACTATGATGCTGTGAACTTCCGTCAGCTTGAAAAGGCTTATTCCGGCATTGCCTCTGTGGCAGCATTGGCGGCAATCCCCGATTTGGCTCCGGGCAAGAAATTCACAGTAGGTCTTGGTTACGGTCGCTATGAAGAAATGGATGCCATGGCTTTAGGATTCAAGGCAGCAATCACGAATGACATCAGCGTGAACTCTGGTATAGGTTTCAGCAATGATACCACAACCGTGAATGCGGGCGTGGGATACAGTTGGTAAGGTATCAAACGGTAAATTAAAAGATAATTTGCCTGTTTAGAAATTATTAAAACCCTGTTTATCCTTTATCGGTAGACAGGGTTTTTTTATTTAAATATCTAAAATCAGGCAATATTGACAAACATGGTGTTTTTACAATATACTGCGTTTACTTTTATTGAACTTGATTATAAGTAAAAAAGAGGAGGTTTGATATATGCCAGAAAAAAATCTTAAGCAAGGTCTTGCCTTTGATGATGTTTTACTAATGCCGGCATTTTCAGAAGTTTTGCCGAGGGATGTTGATACCTCTACCCATCTTACAAACACAATCAAATTGAATATCCCTCTTTTAAGCGCCGCTATGGACACAGTTACGGAATCCCGTATGGCCATTGCAATAGCCCAGGAAGGTGGTATGGGAATAATCCATAAAAACCTGACCGTAGATGAGCAGGCAGCAGAGGTTGATAAGGTAAAAAAATATGAAAGCGTTATCATACTTAAACCCAAAACCCTTGACCCGGAGCAGCGGATAGCCGATGTGCTGGAGATAAAGAAGAGTGAGCAGATATCAAGTTTTCCCATAGTTAAAAACGGGAAGCTCGTAGGCATCCTTACCAACAGGGACTTGAGATTTGAGAAGAACCTCTCCAAAAAAGTATCGGATGTTATGACAAAAAAGCTTGTAACAGCGCCTGTCGGCACATCCATAGAAAAGGCAAAAGATATACTTCACCGCCACAGGATTGAAAAACTGCCGGTAGTGGATAAAAACGGACAACTTAAAGGTTTGATAACAATAAATGACATAGAAAAGCGTGAAAAATATCCAAACTCCTGCAAGGATAAACTTGGAAGATTGATGGTTGGCGCTGCGGTTGGAGTGTCATTCGACCGGGAGAAAAGGGTGCAGACGCTCTTAAATGCAGGCGCTGATGTTATTATCATTGATACGGCACACGGCCACAGCAAAGGTGTTTTAGAAGCTGTCAAGGCAACACGGAAAACCTTTGCAAAATGCCAGCTCATAGCCGGAAATGTCGGAACATCCGAAGCTGCTGAGGCGCTTATAAAGGCAGGTGTTGATGCGATAAAAGTTGGCATCGGCCCCGGTTCAATATGCACAACAAGGATAGTAACAGGGGTTGGCGTTCCGCAGATAACAGCCATCATGGATTGTGTTGCGGTTGCCAGAAAAAAGAACATACCGGTCATTGCCGATGGCGGAATAAAATTTTCAGGCGATACGGTGAAGGCTATTGCCGCCGGCGCTGATTCTGTGATGATTGGCGGATTGTTTGCCGGCACTGATGAAAGCCCGGGAGAAACGGTTTTGTATCAGGGGCGGACATATAAGATGTATAGAGGTATGGGCTCCATTGAAGCTATGAAAAAAGGCAGCAAAGACAGATACTTTCAGGATGATGTTGAGAGTGAGCTTAAACTTGTGCCTGAGGGTATTGAAGGCAGAGTTCCGCACAAAGGGCCGGTGTCGTCAACTATATTTCAACTTATCGGCGGGTTAAAATCCGGCATGGGGTATTGCGGCACAAGGACTATTTCCGAACTTCAAAAAAATGCAAAATTGGTCAGAATAACCATTGCAGGACTGCGCGAGAGTCACGTGCATGATGTCATCATTACAAAAGAGGCGCCGAATTATAAGGTGGTGGAGTAGATAAAATTGCGGAATGGAAGATGGGTACGGGTATAGATATGAAAAAAAGTAAAGTTTTGGGGTTTGATGAGATTATGAACCTCTATGATGAATTGTTTCCTGATAGAAAAGGAGTAAGGATTGATACACTGCTAAAATCTGTTGCCCCGAAAACAGTAGCCGAAAGGTTAAAAGAGACCATCCGGATTTCAGAAAAATTAGTATGGAAAAGACCCTCAAAGAGATAATCAGGATTTTTGAACATGCCGGAGATGTTAAGGCTTATGCCCTTATAGGCGGACTGGCTGTCGGCGGATGGATTGTGCCGAGGGCAACAAAGGATATAGATATTCTGGCCGAGTTATCCGTTACTACCCGTTCAGCAATAGAAGGAGTCCTGAAGAAGCTTTTAACATCTGGTTTCAAGGGAAGCCTTGAAATAGGCGGCCCTGAAGATGATATAAAATTTTGTATAAAAGTAGTGTCGGGCGAGAAGGTTCCTGTTGATATAATATTTACCAACCGGAAGTGGGAGGCGGAAATAGTTGAAGAAGGCTTGCCGGTTGAGGTATTGAAGGGCGTGTCCATTCCTCTAGTCAGGCCGGAGGGCTTGATAGTGCTTAAGCTGAAGGCTGGCAGTTTTCAAGATGTTGCAGATGTATCAAAGCTTTTAGTCGAAGCCGAGTATGATTTGCAAAGATTACGTAAACTGGCAAAGAGGGCAAGGGTTGATAAAAGGCTCGAAAGGCTTATGGAAAAATTAGGGCTGGTGTGAATTGATGAAGCACGAAAAGGCAAAAAATAGAAGGTCAATTAGACCTTTTTAACCCTCCTTAATACTTGCAGAGCCTGCCCCGTACTAGATACGGGAGACAAGTTTAAAACTAATTGAAAGACTTCAGCAGAACGGTTGGAAGCAGGGGAGATGCATTGCTTTATCAGCAGTGGTATGCCTTGAGCCTAAATTTGTGATGAGGATACAGGATAATGGTCGCTGTGCCTAATTTTTGTCGTGAAAAGAAATATGGCTTTAAGTCATAATAGACATGGCAATAAACTGGTAGTGCATAGAGTACAAAAGAATGGCTGACAATAAACATAAATACGGCCCGGACAATCCTCATCCGTTAAGCAGGCGGAAGACCGAGCTTGTGTGGGAGGGGAAATATGATGAGTATGGCAACAGGCGGGAGGTTGATATTGCCGGGTGCGCCATGCCGATGCAGAAGATAGAGACCATTGATGAACCCGCCAGCAGATTAAAACCCCTCGGCCTCTTTGATTCAGAAAAAGCCCATAAAGACGACTTCCGCAACATGCTCATCTGGGGCGACAACAAACTCGTCATGGCAAGCCTGCTCAAAGATTTCAAAGGCAAGATTGACCTCATATACATAGACCCGCCGTTTGATGTCGGAGCAGACTTCACAATGAACATTCCGGTTGGCGACGGCAAAGAAACAATCGGCAAAGACCAGTCAACACTTGAGATGGTTGCATATCGGGATATGTGGGGAAAGGGGACAGACAGCTATCTTCACATGATGTATGAACGGTTAGTATTGATGAAGGAGTTATTGAGTGAGACGGGAAGTATTTATGTGCATTGTGATTATAGAGTGAATTTTTATCTAAGAGCAATTTTAAATGAGATATTTGACGAGAGCAATTTAATTGGCGAATTTATTTGGATTTATTCAGGTAGAGAAATGAGTAAAACTCATTGGAATAAAAAGCACGATACCGTTTACCATTTTGGAAAAAGTAAACAATGGATTTTTAATTGTGAAGATGTTGGAGAAGAACCAGCGGAGGAAGTTTTAGCCCAGTATAAACATATAGATAAAGATGGTAGGCGGTATGTTATTAGATCTAAGGATGGCTCTAAAGGACTATCGAAAGAAGGGCTGGATACCTACAGACAATATTATAAACCTGTTCCTCCAAGAGACTACAAATATTTCTCTTACATTTCATCAAGTGATGAACATACTGGGTATATCACTCAAAAATCAGAGGATTTAATAACTCATTTTGTAAAAGCTTCTTCAAATCCAGATTCGATTGTTGCCGACTTCTTTTGCGGTTCTGGCACAACAGGTGCAGTAGCAGAGCGGCTCGGAAGGCGATGGATTATGTCAGACCTTGGCAGGTTTGCGATTCATACCTCGCGCAAGCGGATGATTGAGCTTCAAAGAAAACTCTATGATGAAAACAAGCCCTATCGGGCATTTGATGTTTACAACCTCGGCAGATACGAAAGGCAGTGGTGGCAGAAGGAGAGATTAAAAGGCGCTGATGAGGAGCACCGAAAGGTTGTGCTTGAATTCTACAGGGCAGAGGTTTTGCAAAACTCAAGCTCTCCGCTGATTCACGGTAGAAAAGGCTCTGCCTTCTGTCATGTTGACAGCATTGACGGGCTTTTTACAAGAGATGAACTAAAGGCTGTTGCAAAGGCTGCAAAAGAAGCCGGCGCAAAAGAGCTTCATTGCCTGGCATGGGAATTTGAGATGGACTTGAGGCTTGTCTGTCATGAGATAGAACATGCGGACAACATCAAGATAAAACTTATTCCCATTCCCCGTGAGATCATGGAGAAGAACAGGACAAGCCCTCCGCCATTTCTTGAGGTTGCGGTGCTTGAGGCAGAGGTAGTTTATAAATTAGCGGATGGAACTGACTGGATTCCTGCTTCCGCAGGAATGACAAAAAATTCAAAGGGCGATTCTTCTCCTGTCATTCCCGTGAAAACGGGAATCCAGAAAAATCAGAAAAGACTCGTTGATATTAAGCTCAAGAAATTTGTCCCTTCTCTTGCAGAAGTTCCGAGCAAAGAACTTGAAGCCCTGAAGGAAAGGGCAATAAAAAGCGGCTTTGACTTCATAGACTTCTGGGCGATAGACTTTGATTATCAGGACGGCAAGCCTTTTGAACATCACTGGCAGGCATACAGGACAAGAAAAGATCGTTCTCTCCCTACAATCTCAAATCACGAATACAACAAATATCCGAAGAAAGGCAAATACACCGCCTGCGTTAAGGTGGTTGATATATTTGGATGTGATACGAGTATAACAGTGGAAGTGGAGTATTGAGGTGATCAATGGAAATCTATTTTGAGGCTAAGGCAATCAATGATAAGATTATAAGGACAACGCACAGCCACTGGGAGCTTATTACAAAAGTGAAACATCCTGAAATTGAGGGAAAAGAAGCAGAAGTGAAGCAGTGTTTGTCAAATCCTGTTGAAATCAGGAAAAGCTCTGAAGACAATGATGTTTATCTGTATTATCATCCTTATGAAAAATATTTTATTTGCGTTGCAGTAAGACATTTAAACGGAGAAGGGTTTATAATAACAGCATATATAACTGATAAAATAAAGGAGGGAGAAATAGTATGGAAAAGATAACTATCACTTATGATAAAGTCGGCAACACGCTTGATGTATGGTTTGAAAAACCAAGACCTTGTATCAACGAGGAATTGGGAAACGGCGTTATTGTCAAGAAAGATGAAAGCGGAGAGATAATCGGCTTTGAGAAGATAAACTATCTGAAAAAAGAGAAGCCCGAAGATGTCCACTCAATTCCTTTAGAGGTTACTATTGCTTAAATAAAACTTTATGCCAAGCCCCATCATAAACCTCTCAGCCCTTGAGCCTCTATACCTCCCTCATAAGATGCCTGAATTCCACCGCATTCGGGCAAAAAGAGAGGGCGAGCCTGCCGAGATTGTCAAAGGAAGAAGACCAAGCGAAATAACCATTGCCCAAAATCTCCGAAGATATGTTTCTGAGTGGAGAGACTCTGATTATACCGGAGCATCTGATACAACAAGGGAACTGCTTCATCACTGGTTTGAAAGAGACCATATAATCAAAAGCAGCGAAGGTGAAAGTGTCCCTTTCAGATATTATTTTTGCCAGAGAGAGGCTATTGAGACCTTCATTTATTTAAGAGAGGTGAGAGGGCTTGATACACTTTCAGGCATAGTGTCTGAGTTCAGCGGAGAAAATAAAGAGATTGCAGCCTTAGGCATAAACCCTGAAGAAGACCGCTGGGCAAAGTATGCCTTCAAGATTGCTACAGGCGCAGGCAAGACCAAGATAATGAGCCTTGCAGTTGTATGGAGCTATTTCCATGCCTTGAGAGAATCCTATTCGCCAATGGCAAAACATTTTGTTGTGGTTGCGCCGAATCTAACTGTATTTGAAAGGTTGAAAGAAGACTTTGGAGATGGAGCGATATTTGATAGAGACCCCTTAATCCCTGTTGCATGGCGGGGCGACTGGAATATGTCTGTTGTTTTGCAGGATGATGCAGCAGGAGCTGTAACAGGGGGAGCGCTTTACCTGACTAATATCCATCGGCTTTACGATACAAGCAAAAGACAGAAAAAGAAGGATGCTGAGACCTATGACTGGATGGGGCCTTCTGTTTCAAAGGCAAAGGCGCTTGATACAGGTGAGGCTTTAAGAGAGCGGATAACTTCTCATAAGCGTGTGCTGGTTCTTAATGATGAGGCGCATCATCTCTGGGATACTGATTCTGCATGGAATGAGGCGATAACCTTTCTCAATGACACAATCAGAAAAAGAGGCGGTGAAGGCATTATCTCTCAACTGGATTTTTCTGCAACACCTAAAGACAATAAGGGAAATATTTTCAAGCATGTTATATGTGATGCTCCGCTTGGAGAGGCTGTGGACGGCGGAATAGTCAAGTCGCCGATTATTGGAAAAGGCGAGAAACTTATAGAACAGACAAGCGATGATGACTCAATAAAATATCAGCAGCATTTGATGATTGGTTATTCGCGCTGGCTGAAATCAAAGGAAGAGTGGGAACAAAGCGGCAAGAAAGCCCTCATGTTTGTTATGACCGAGGATACAGAATCTGCGACTCAGATAGCTAATAGGTTAAATACAGATTCTCTCTACAAAGAGCTTAACGGTAAGACAATTAACCTCCATACCCGCCTCAAGGGAAAGCTCAAAAAGAGAGGCAAAGGCGAAAATATATACTATGAATTTATTGAAGATGAAAAAGAGATAAGCGATGAGGATTTAAAAGAGCTTAGAAAACTTTCGAGAGAGCTTGATTCAAACAAAAGCCCTTATCTCTGCATAGTCTCTGTTCTTATGCTGAGGGAAGGCTGGGATGTGCGGAATGTAACGACAATAGTTCCGTTACGACCTTACAGTTCAAAGGCAAACATCCTGCCTGAACAAACACTTGGACGCGGGCTCAGACGTATGACACTGCCGGGACAGGCAGCAGAGGTTGTTACTGTTGTTGAGCATAAGGCATTTGTGAGCCTTTATAAAGAGCAGTTAAGTCAGGAAGGACTGCCGATTGAAGTTGTAGATGTTGATAAAGTCCCAAAAACAACGGTTACTATCTATCCTGACAAAACAAAAGACTTGGGGAAACTGGACATTGTTATACCGCCATTGAGCGCAGGTTTTAAGAGGACACCAAAACTTGAAGGTATTACTATTGATGATGTGAAAAAGTCTTTTTCAAGATTTTCTCCTTTGCCGTTGGGAGAGGTAAGAAAAGCAGAGATTGATTATGAAGGACGGCATCTGTTCACAAACGAGATTGTTGAGAAGATGAAGATTCAACTTCCTCTGCTTGAAAGCGGCATTGGCGCGATTTCTTTTTACCGAGAAGAACTTGAAAGACAGACTTCTTTGAGGGGAACTCATCCAGTCTTAGCGCCATTGATTCAGACATTTCTTGAAGAGGTATTATTTGGTCAGACGGTTAGCGTTTTTGATGATAAACTGGTAAGCCGGCTTTCAGATGCAGATGTGCGCGAGCATGTAAGGGCAACTTTCGTTCCGCTGATATTTAAGAAAACAACTACGATCGAAGACCGAATAAAGCAGGAACAGCCTGTATCTATTTGCAACTGGAAACCATTTCAGGTAACACATTCTGAAAATAGGCCTGCGCTGCCTGCTGAAAATACGCCTTTTAACCTTGTGCCTTGTAACAGAGAGTTTGAAGTGGCGATGGCAACATTTTTAAACCGCGCTCCTGACATTCAATCTTTCTGTAAAAATGCAGGACCTCAGGCACTCAGGATTGATTTTCAAACTGGCGCACAGCGATTCTCTTTTTATACGCCTGACTTTATAGTTAAGAAGAAAGACGGTAATTATCTGCTTGTAGAAACAAAAGGGCGTGAAGATTTGGATGTGCCTTTGAAGGCTATGGCTGCTGATTCATGGTGCAAGGCCGCATCTTCCAAAACAGGCAAATGGGAGTATCTCTATGTGCCTCAAGCAATATTCAGTGGATTTTCTTCAAACAAGATTGAGGATTTGGGTAGGACTTGTGCACCGTCGCTTGCTGAATTATTGACCGAAAAGGTAAGACCGCAACTGACATTGCCTTTGGGAGAATATGCAGAAGGAAAAATAACAGGGATAGATGAATTTATCAGTTCAACTCACCTTGAAAAATTACCTTCAAGATACAAGAAAGCTATCGAACAGGCAGTGGCATTGTTCCAATTTTTTGAGAAAAAGGAAGAAGCCTCTTTTGCGCCCGTGTTTACTTCTCTCTTGGGCCCGTTGGATGAATCTGCAAAAGGACTTATAGCAGACCTGCTTTTGCCTTTAATGCCCGGCTCTCCGGTTGAAAAGAATGATTTCTTTGAGCCTTACTATGGGACATTAAAAAAGGGCGATATAGATTGGCTTAAAAAATATGCTAACAACCTAAAAAGAACTCTTGTGTTTAAAAATGGGTTATGGCCGTCGGGTCTTTTACAGTTTTGTCTTGAATATAGCAGAACGAGCAAATATGAAGTTGGCGGTGTTTTTGAGGCAATAAAACAAAGCTTTTCAAAATTTGGCGACACTGATTTGTACGATACTGTAAAAGGTATGACTGATTTCAGGAATACGTATGTTGCTCATCAGGATAAAGAATTAACTGATATTAAGACCGCAAGAGAAGGGCTGATTAAGTGGATTAGCGGCTTGTCTCAGATTTATTTTGCGCATCATTAACATAAAAGATTATAACCAATTATGATATCAGGTACCGCATGATGCTGGACAGCATCGGCTATAAGGTTGGCAACCTGATCCTGAACTCCACGCCCCGGCTATTGAGACAGAGATTACAGAACGAGGGGAGAGAAGCAAGAAGATTTGAGATTTGAAATATGGTGCAAAAGGAAGTATGGCTTTAAAATCGGTTGAACTTGCAATTCCCTTTAGCTTGCTGCAGGGTTACTTTATTTTTGTAAGTTCCTTTTCTAATAGAGCTACTCTATGCCTTCCGAGATAACAATGAATATATAGTTTACTCCCCTTGGCTGAAAGGATGTGCTTGATAAGCAAAGATATCTGATTGTTATTCTCCGCGCTTCCAAGTTTTGTAAAACTCATAGGGAAGCTCGTATATTTTAAATTGTATTTCTCGGCCAGCTTTTTCCCCTCGTCTATAAGACTACTCTCTATCACTGACGTAGAATCCATGAGATTTATTATCTCATTAACCCCCATCTTCTTCAGCTTGATGATTTCTCTTTCCGTAGGGTATGGCCCCACAATAATATTCTCATTTATTTCTTTAATCTCACCTCTAACAAATTTCATAGGAAACCTGTCAGGCTGGAAAATATTATAGAGTCCGTATATAAAAAGAGACAGTAAAACAAGCACCATAAGCCGTATCTTGTTCTCTGTATTTATGTGTTCCTTGCTAAAAGGCATAATTTAACCCTATTTTATACATTTCAAATCTGTAGCCGGTTTGGCTTTCCGGAGATGACCTGCTCCACTTGTAGCTGACATCTGCTGAAAAGCTGCGGGTAAGCAGCCAAACAAGTTTCACATGAAAGGATGCAGTGTAATTAAAATCGGAATTATGGTTTTGAGCTCCGACATCGCCTTCAACTACATAATTTATCCTGTCCCTATAAAAATTATCTGATAAAGATATGTAGAGGCGGTTTGCGAGGTAATCATTTGGGTCAAAATATCCGCTGTTCGTATCTTTTAGAAAATCCCGATAGTTTAAAATATAGCCCGCCTTTACTACCGGCTCATCGGCGAACAAAATATATGCAGCCTCTAATGAGAAATCCTTTCGCAAATTATTGTCAGAATAAATTGCATAAGTGGCTCCGGTGCTTATTGTTATCCTCTTGCCGCCGTAATGAAGATTGGCCTCATATTCTTCTGCTCTAATATCATTTGTGATAAGCTGAGCGGTATCCAATAAGGGTATAATATTGTAAGAAATAGATGCTGTCCACGGCTTAGAAAAATCCCAGTTAATCCCCAGACCACCGGTAAGCCTGGATGTGCCATTAGCGGCAGCGGCAGTATTTACCAGGGATAAACGAGGGTTTATATTTATGCCCTTGGATGCAGTATAGGTACTGCGAATGGTGAAAATGTTCGCATTGCTTTTGAGGTTATATCTTGATGCATCAAATATGGAATAGTCCATAAAAAGCTTTAACCATGGCGCATAACCATAATAGGCTTGGTTCTTATATACAACAAGGTGATTAGAATCTGAGTCAACGCTATCGGTTCTATAGACAGAAAAAACCGGCCCTTTTTCATTCCTCAATTGTCTCTCAATCCTTAATACATCCTTGTTTTCCGGATAGAGAGAGAGCAGAATATTGAGCTCTTCCTGAGATTTTTCTGTCTCTCCTTTCCATCTAAGAACATTTACAAGTCCTAATCTGGCATCAAAGTTATTTGGATATTTTTCCAAAACTTGCCTATAAGCTGAAACGGCCTCATCATATTTGCCTTGCCACGATATGGCTGCGGCAAAACCTATCTGTGCCTCAGTATCGTCAGGCCTCTCTCTAAGGAGTATATTATATTCTTCAACAGCCTCTTGTATATGACCAGACCACGCATAGGTCCGTGCAAGTTCAATTCGCGCGCCCCTGTGTTTCTGATTTTTACTCAAAACATTTGTCAATATATTTATAGCCTCTTCGTACTTATTATTTCGTGAAAGCAGTGCAGCTATTTCTACATTAATATCATCTTTATATTGTGAAGGGGAGACAGCTAATGCACGGCTGAAAAAAACAATGGCCTCTTCGTATTCTCTCTGAAATTTAAGGAGATTGGCCAACTTGATGAGGATGGAAAAATTTTCAGGCTCTTTTGCAAGGATAACTCTATATTTTTCTATTGCATCGCCATATCTTCCTGAATCTTCAAGCACCCGTGCTTCTTCTATGACCTCCTGGATATTCCAGGCATTGGCTATGGTTGCCAAATATAATGATATGAATACAACTAGAAAAAGCGCAACAAATCTCTTCATTATGGTGTTTTTTCCAGTTCAGAAATATTTTTGTGAATTGATTTAAATCCGTGTTTTTTTATATATTCCCACTTTCTCCGGGCAAATAAAATTTTTACCAGAGCCTTGACACGCCATAATGCATTGAGTTGTCTATAGCCAAAATTTTCCAATACCCCGTATAATAACAACTTGCATATATCCGTCATCTTAGGGTATCGTTTGAAGGTTATTTCTTCCAGAAGTATCGCCCCTGTAGAAAGGAAAACGCCTATAGCTATTGCCATAGTTAGAAATAACATAAAAAACTGCATGTCAATCAAACCGATGATTAAAGAAACTGTGACAACAAAATAGCCTGCAACTTCTATTACCGGCCCAATGAGTTCAATAAAGAATTGATAGGGCAATGCAAAAATACCTATCCTGCCATATTTGGGATTAAATATCATTGAGCGATGCTGCCATATTGACTCGGCCAACCCGACATGCCACCTCTGTCTCTGTTTTGCCAGTGTGTTTAATGTCTGCGGCGCTTCTGTCCAGCAAATAGGGTCAGGGATAAAGGCAATATGATATCTTTGTTTATTATCAATCAAATATCTGTGAAGGTTAACAACAAGTTCCATATCTTCCGTAACCGTTTTCAGACTGTATCCGCCAATAGCCTGAATCGTTTTCTTATGAAACATAGAGAAGGTGCCTGAAATAATCAAAAGAGAGTTGATGGCGCTCCATCCAGCCCTTCCAAAGAGAAAGCTCCGTATATACTCCACAATCTGAAACATAGAAAGACTGTCCTTTGGTAAGGACACTTTAACTATTGCTCCATCTTTAATAGTAGAACCGTTTATAAGTCTTACTATTCCACCCGTGGCCTTTACCATTTCTGATGTTTCTAATATCGGTCTCATAAGCCTCAGGAGGGCATCCTTTTCTAATATGGAATCTGCATCTACAGAGCAAAAATAAGGAGACCGAGATATATTAATACCCACATTCAGCGCATCGCTTTTGCCGCCATGTATTTTATCTACGACAGTAAGGTTCGGTATGTCTGGATTTGTAAAGAAACCTTTTACGGCTGAGGTTTTTATGATTGGACGGTAGACAAGGTCTATTTGTTGAAGATTGAAGCCATCTATTAATCTATTCAAGGTGGAATCGGTGGAGCCATCATTTATTACAATAATCTCGTAGGATGGATAGTTAAGCAAAAGCAGCGACTTCAGACTCTCTGCAATATTGGATTCTTCGTTATAGGCTGCAATGAGTACACTTACCGGAAGAGATATGGATGAGTGAATAGATTCCTGATATTTACCATAACTAAGGCGCAGAAGATGTTGTACAATTACTCCAGCAGCTATTATAAGCAAGAATATATACACACCGTTAGCTATGCCGTAATAGATCAATACTCCGTAGTTGAACCAAAGGATAAAGGTTGACAATAAATTAACCATGACGATCTACTTCCTGCCTGTCAGATGAAATTTGTGAAACAGGCTGAGAGGTTTCATGAAGTGCTTTTATAGCCTTAACGGCCTCCTCCCTAACAACAGGATTGTTGTCTTGTCTAACAACATGCTCCAAGACATTTATTGCCCTGCTATTGCCTATTCTACCCAGTATTTTAGCTATCCTTTGTCTTATCAAGGGATTCTCGCTATTCATCCCTCTTAGCAGAGGTGATAAGCCGCCAATTACTCCAATAACATACAGTAGCATTTCTATCTCATCATTTATATTTCCTTTTTCGTTGATGAGGCTAAAATTTACCCAGCCGTCTATTACTCCAGTTCTCTGCAATTCTTCCAGCACCTGTTCTTTGGCGTATTTGTCTGCGCTATTCAGGAGTATCCCCGACCATACCGGAATGGCGTAATCTCCCATCACACTAATTGCCTCCGCTGCCGCCCTTCTAACCTGCCAGTTTGAATCCATAAGCCGCCCTTTCAATTTTTCTATTGCATCGGTATTCCCAATCAGGCCCAATGCTCTCACAGCGTGAAGGCGAATTATCCAGACAGGGTCTTCAATTATTTGAAGGAGCGGCTGAACAGATGAACTATCTCCTATTTTTCCTAAAACCTTTGCAGCCTTTGCCCTGATATCCGGCTCAGGGTCTTTTAGCATATCTGTAATCGATTGTATCATGGCAGTATTTGCTGTTTCTCCCAGGATCTCAACTGCTACCGCCCTGACCTGCCAAATTGGATTTTTAAGTTCAGGAATAAGAAAAGGGATTATAACTTCTCCATAGCAAATAAGAGAGGATTTGGCAATGCGCAGAGAGATATCTTCGTGACTTCCAACAGCTCTTTTAATACTCGCAATTATATGAGGGATTGCATCTTGGTCACGGATAAGTCCCAGAGAATGAACCGCCATATTACGAACATCTCTGGATTTATCATTTAACAACTCTATTAACCATGGAGTTGCCTTATGCCACCTCAACCGCCCTAACTTCTCTGCGGCCAAGGCGCGGCGCCACTTATTGCCATGCTTAATGGTATGGATGTAATCATCCACATATCCCAATTTCTCAAAATATGGCAGTAATCTTTTACGGACATCCGGTGAAGAAACTTCAAATGTTTTAAGTAATAACTCTTCGATGGCCATCCATTCGATAGGGTCGTTATGTTTTTGTAAAAGATTAATGTCTGTCTGGTTATTTTCTGACACAAGAGCAGCCACAAGGGGGGCAAACTTATTCCGTGCTATATCAAATCTTTCATATTTCATATTCCTGCGAAATCTTCTTAATATAATCACCAAAAAGATAGAAAATATAAGAAAAAAACTGACGCCTATGATGAAAAATAGAATCTGAACAGCCAGCATTATCTCCGCCTATTTCTAATTTTTACGGCACGATATATTGTAATCTATAATCTTTGCTCCGAAAATAACTACTCATATAACTCCATCACGTCCTCGTCTTAAAAATAGTAAAATGCTGGCTGAACTTTATAATTTGCTCCACGTGCTCTTGGCACATTCCTTTGTTCTTAAACCAGCACGGTCAGTTTGT
>JACRML010000008.1 GCA_016214995.1 Deltaproteobacteria bacterium | reverse complement strand
AGTGGCGCGGAGAGGAGCTTATCCATGAGCTGGCTCATAAGGGCATATTGATAAAATCAAGGAGTAAATCCGGCGTTGCAGAAGAGGCCCCCGGCGCTTATAAGGAAGTTGATAAGGTTGTTGACATTGTGCATGGGGCTGGAGTTAATAAAAAAGTGGCGAGGGTAAGACCGTTAATATGCGTAAAGGGGTGAACTGTAGGGGCGAACGGCCGTTAGCCCCTCCTAAAAATCTTCCTCCAGATACAATTCTTCGGTACCTTTTTTCTTTCTTGTTTTCAGGGGAGTCTGACAATATGGGCAAAATATCTCCTCCACCACCCTTTCATCCCCTGAAATTGGAACATCTGTATCGCACATTGGACAGGTTAAATATTGTGCGGCATCTTTTAAAACCATTAGATTGCCCCCAAAAATAAACCATTACATCTTTATCCAGCATACTAAAATTTTGGTGTGCGGAGTCATCTTGGATTTATTAATTGCTTTTTTCAATAAGTTTAAACCATTTATCCACACCTTCACAGACAGGGCTTTCTGGTTCTGCGTCCCAATATCATCTCTAACACAGATTGTATGTTTATAACACAACCTTTAAGGAAAAACAATCTGACATTACAGACCATCTTTTAATCTTGACACAATAGGCCTAAATGAAGTAGGATACCTAGAATTCACCTATCTTAATAAAGAGTATTGCCCATCTTGAAGGAGGATTCCATTGAAAAAGATAATATTCATAGAACCAAAACCGCCTGACTTTCATATATTCAGCAGAATGCCTTTGCCAAGGCTTGGCACCGTGCTTTTGGGAACAATACTTAAACAAAATGGATACATTGTTAAAAGTTATGTGGAGTCAGTGGGGGAATTGGAACTGGAAGATGTGCTCACAGCAGATGCTGTAGGCATATCAACCATTACCTCAACCGCTACAAGGGCATACGAAATTGCGAGGATTGTGCGAAAGGCAGGCATACCTGTATTTATGGGCGGCCCACATGTTACCTATCTGCCCGATGAGGCATTGGAATCATGCGATTATGTACTGCGTGGAGAGGCAGACGAAAGCATAGTTGATTTTATAAAGGCCATTGAGACAGGCACGGGGTTTGAGGCTATACCGGGCCTTTCCTATAAAAAAGACGGCCAAACCATCCACAATAAGACCGCTTCCTACTGCAAGGATTTGGACATACTTCCGTGTCCGGATTTCTCCATAGTCAAAGGCCTTGAAAAAGAGGCGCGCAAACACCTGGAGATTACCCCTATAATGACATCCAGGGGATGCCCTTTTGATTGCAGTTTTTGCTCTGTAACAGGCATGTTCGGCCAGAAATACAGGTTCAGGAGCAAAGAAAAGGTAATAGAAGAACTTCAGCTGCATAAAGATAATGGCGGCGGATGGGGGGTATTCTTTTATGATGACAATTTTACAGCTGATAAAAAGCGGACAAAAGAGCTTTTAAGGCTTATGATAGAAAAAAACCTGACCCCCAAATGGACTGCCCAGGTCAGGGTTGATGTCGCAAAAGACCCTGAGCTTCTTGACCTTATGAAAAGGTCAAACTGTCACACTGTTTACATAGGTTTAGAATCCGTAAACCCGGAGACATTAAAGGCATATAATAAAAAGCAGTCTGTTGAGGACATTGAAAGGTGCATTAAAACGCTCCACGAGTATGGTATCCGCATTCACGGGATGTTTGTCTTTGGCTCGGATAATGACACTGTTGAGACAATCCATCAAACAGTTACCTTCGCAAAGAAGACTGATCTTGAGTCTGTCCAGTTTATGATATTGACGCCTTTGCCGGGCACCAGCTTCTTCCGTGAAATGGAAAAACAGAACAGGTTTATATCAAAGGACTGGAGCCTTTATGATGCGCACCATGTTGTGTTTGAGCCTAAAAAACTGACATACCATGAGCTTCAGGCTGAAACCCTTAAGGCAACAACCAGATTTTATTCCATAGGCCAGATAATAAAAAGGGCTGTCAAACTGCACATGTTTAATGTATCAATTAAACTCTACGGCAGAAATCTTACAAAAAAATGGGCAAAGAAAAACCAATACTTCCTTGAATACACAAAGGCAATCACGGAAAAGGGTAAACAGATAGAGCTTGCCGCTAAAAACACGGCAGAGGATATAAAGGAAAAGTTCAGGCAGTTGGAAATAAGCGGCGTATTGTCCAACCTACATGCTACAAAGACAAATATTAAGTGGTGAGCTCTGACGTGCAAAAAACAGAAAACAGAAAACAGAAAACAAAAATCGCCCATTTCCTTCCTCTATTATTATTGCTCATTCCTCTTTTTATCTTCTTCGCAGTTTCTGTCTTTGCCGTGGAAGTTGATGGTGCTGCATCTTCCAACGAAACCGATCTTGTTGCAATCCCCAAAACTCTCTCAGAAAAGGAAATCGACGGGCGAGATGCTGTTTCCGAAGAAGACCATGCCATTCAGAACCTTAATGATTTAACAGCAGATATTGCGGATGCCGAAGAAGAGATAACCTATGATGTGCCTGTTGTTGTAAACGACAAAGTGGAGTTCTTCATAAAGTATTTTCAAACAAAGGGGAGAAAATATTTTGAAAAGTGGCTTGCAAGGTCTGAAAGATACCTCCCTATGCTCAAGGATATATTCAGACAAAACGGCCTTCCTGAAGACCTGGCCTACATCGCCCTTATAGAAAGCGGCTTTAACCCAAATGCCAAATCAAGGGCAAGGGCTGTTGGAATGTGGCAGTTCATGAAATGGACAGGAAAGAAATATGGCCTTAAGGTAGACTCGTGGGTAGATGAACGGCGGGACCCTGAAAAGGCCACAATGGCTGCTGCCAGGTATCTAAAAGACCTATACGGCCTATTTAACTCCTGGCATCTTGCGGCAGCAAGCTATAATGCAGGAGAAGGCCGCATTATGAGGGCTGTAAAAAAGCACAAAACCGACGATTTCTGGGTTGTGGCCAAATATAAAAAAACATTAAAGAGAGAAACAAGGGATTATATACCAAAATATATAGCCGCTCTGCTCATTGCCAAAGAACCGGCAAAATATGGCTTTACGGATATAGAATATCACTCGCAGCTAGATTATGAGAAGGTAAGCATCCCTGGGGCAACAGATTTGGCGATTATTGCAAAGGCATGTGAATGCCTTATTGATGATATAAAAGAACTCAACCCTCAGCTTTTAAGATGGTTCACCCCCCCGACTGATTCGCAATATGAGATAAAACTGCCAAAGGAAAAAATAACGGTATTTCAGACAAATTTTGTCATGATTCCGCCCCAACAGCGTCTCACTTTTTTAGTACACAAAGTAAAAAAGGGTGAGACGCTTTTGCTTATAGCAAAAAAATATAGCACCCCAATTGAACCAATTCTGTATCTAAATAAACTAAAAAATGCAAAAAATGTGAAAATAGGCACTGAACTGGTAGTTCCTGTACGGCCTAAAAAAGTGGCTGCGCCAGAACCCACCTCATCTAATCAAAGAGGCTAGATTTCGGAGTCAAAGTTGTAATGCGCAATTATGCTCTGACACTTTGACCCTCTGATACTATGCAATCATGATTTCCGTTGAAGCAGCATTAGAAATAATCTTAAGTGAAATAAAGACCCTTGGTATGGAAAGGGTAGATATTCTTTCAGCCCTCGGAAGGGTTCTTGGCGAAGATATAGCTGCCGCCGCAGATAATCCGCCTTGGGATAATTCTGCAATGGACGGCTATGCTGTAAGGACGGCAGATATCAAAGAGGCATCAAAGGAGAAGCCGGTAATCCTACAGATAATAGAAGACCTGCCCGCCGGTTATACGGCAAAAAAAAGTGTTAAAAAGGGAGAAGCCATAAGGATAATGACCGGAGCGCCCATGCCAATGGGTGCTGATGCAGTAGTGATGGTGGAGGAAACAGAAAAAGCAGAGGTCAAGGGCCTGCCCTCGAATGCATCTATCGAGGGTCAGGAGTCAGGGGTCAAAATATTCAAAGAGGCAAAAACCGGCGATAATATCCGAAGGGCCGGTGAGGATTTCAAAAATGGCGATATTGTCTTAACAAAAGGCGCAACTATACGACCTGCTGAAATCGGCATGCTTGCGGCAATTGGCAAACCTAATGTTTATGTGCATCAAAGGCCAAAGATCGCTGTGCTTGCAACAGGGGATGAGCTGGTAGAGATAGAGGAAACACCGGCAAACGGCAAAATAATAAACAGCAACAGCTATGCCATATCTGCTCAGATAAAGGCATGCGGCGCTATACCTGTTCAGCTCGGTATTGCCAGAGATAATAAAAAAGACCTTGAGAAAAAACTTGAGTTTGGTCTGACGGCAGACTGCATTGTATCATCCGGCGGCGTTTCCGTAGGAGATTTTGATTTTGTAAAGGATGTTTTAAAGGGGATGGGTTCTGAGATGCGTTTCTGGAAGGTGGCGATGAAGCCTGGTAAACCCCTCGCCTTCGGCGTTATTGCAAACAAACCTGCATTCGGCCTGCCGGGAAATCCCATCTCATCAATGGTTGCATTTGAACAGTTTGTAAGACCAGCCATCTTAAAGATGACTGGAAAAAAAGATATTTTCAAGAGGGCATTTGAGGCACTGCTCACCAAACCTATAAAGAAAAAATCAGGCAGGATGCACTTTGTAAGGGCGGCCATTGAGCAAAAGAATGGACAATTTTATGCCACACCTCTGGAGGGTCAAGGCTCCGGTATGTTGAGAAGTATGGTAAAGGCCGATTGTCTCATTATCCTTCCAGAAAATATTCAGGACATAGAAAAGGATTGTAAGGTAAAGGTTCAGCCGCTGGGTGAGGGCCTTTTGTATCAGGATAAGCCGGGGTATTAGAGACAGGGGCTGGGGGCTTGAGGTTAGGGGTTAGTAAAATAAAAAACCAGCCCCAAGCCCTCAGCCCCTAGTCCCATTTTTTATGGAGGAAGCGACATGTTTAAGACTATAGAGTGGAAAAATAACAGCGTTGTAATGATAGACCAGAGATTGCTTCCAAGCCAGGAGGTATACAGGATATATACAGACTTCCTTGATGTTGCAGAGGCCATACGGAAAATGGTTGTAAGGGGTGCGCCGGCCATAGGCGTTGCAGCGGCAATGGGTATCGCGCTGGGCGCATCCGATATAAACGCAAAAGATCGCAGAGGGTTCGTAAAAGAATTTAAAAAAATTTGCAAAATTATGGCCGCTACACGTCCAACTGCGGTAAATCTTTTTTGGGCCATTGAAAGGATGAAAAGGGTTGCAAAAGAAAATCCCAAACTCGGCGTGGATGAATTAAAACAAGTACTTATTCAAGAGGCAAAGAAGATTCATAAGGAAGATATTGAGATAAATAAACAGATGGGGAGATATGGAAGCTCGCTTATTAAGAATAAGGCTGCCATCCTTACCCATTGCAATGCAGGCGCATTGGCAACCGCAGGCTACGGCACAGCCCTCGGAGTAATAAGGGCGGCGGTTGAACAAGGGAAAAAGATAAAGGTCTTTGCAGATGAGACCAGGCCTTTTCTCCAGGGTTCAAGGCTTACGGCATGGGAGCTTATGAAAGACGGCATAGATACAACACTTATAACCGATAATATGGCAGGCTACATGATGAAAAAGGGACTGATAGATGTTGTTATTGTCGGCGCTGACAGGATTGCGTCCAATGGTGATACTGCCAATAAGATAGGATCGTATTCGGTTGCGGTTCTTGCAAAGGAGCATAAAATCCCCTTTTATGTTGCAGCTCCCATATCCACTATAGATTTAAACATAAAACATGGAGATAAGATTCCGATTGAAGAAAGAGATACAAAAGAGGTAACCCATATAAAAGATATTGCTATTGCCCCTGCTGGCATAAAGGTAAGAAACCCAGCCTTTGACGTAACGCCCAACAGGCTTATAACAGCCATCATCACAGAAAGAGGCATTGCCAGAAAATCATTTGAAAAGAGTTTGAAAAGGATGGTCAAAGCTGGCAACATTTCCTAAGAGAACGCGGCCAGCTAAAAATCAGCGGCGGTGTCTTTTGCCGTCCGCTGGATTATTTTGTTATGAATTTATTTTTTATATTTCTATCATTACTTTTGATTCTTTGCCTATTTCTATGTTTACTTTTGACCTGATATCCCTTCCCTCTTGGTCTTTCAGCGATTACCAGAGATTTAGCATCTGTTGGTTCAGAGAATAAAGTAATTTGTTCCTGCAAATATCCCTTTATCCTTTTTTCGGCAAGGGTTACATATTCTTTTGAGATATCATAACCGACATAATGACGGCTTGCCTTAATGGCTGCCAGAGCGGTCTGGCCGCTTCCCATAAACGGGTCCAACACTACATCACCTTCAAAGGTGTATAGTTTGATCACCCGAAGTGGCAACTCAACAGGAAAAGGTGCAGGATGACCGACCTTTCGGGCAGACTCGGCAGAAAATGTCCAGACGCTTTTAGTAAATTCTAAAAATTCTTCTTTAGAAATAGTGCTTTTTTTGCCATTGGTGTTTTCTCTGGAAAATAGCCCTTTAGAGAAAACCAGAATATATTCGTGAATATCTCTAAGAATCGGATTTTTGGCAGACAGCCAACTCCCCCATGCCGTGGAAGGACTACCACTCGATGCTTTATTCCAGATAACTTCACCCCTCATCAGGAAGCCCAAATCAAGCATATCTTCTATAATATAAGTATGTAGCGGAATATATGGCCTGCGGCCTAAATTAGCAATATTGATACAGACACGACCACCGGGCACAATAACTCTCTTAACCTCACTCCAGATATGTTTAAGAAATGCCCTGTATTCCTTGAGTGAAAGATTCCCGTCATATTCCTTCCCAACATTATAAGGCGGTGATGTCACCATCAGATGAACACTATTATCAGGTAATTCCATCATACGCTCACTGGATGAAGTAAAAATTTTATCCAAAAATTGAAGCGGAATAGGGTTTTCTTCGTATTTTATCGTTTCTTCTTTCGGCAATCCCTCATATAATCTGCTTTTGTAAAAAGAGGACGAATCATGATTTATTCTGCCGGGCGACCCGAAGGCGCTCGTTTTAGTGCCTATCTTCTTTTGATATGGAGCCATTTTAGTCTTCCTCCCAGAAGTCAACCCATTTCTTGTATGGATTAAAATCTATTTTGGTCTTTTGCCATTCTATAATAATACGTTGGCATTGTTTATCTGCAACAAGATTTGATAGCGATTCTTTTGCAATTTCAGCGCCGCGAGGATTCGTTCCGGCCTTTGGTAATTTAATATAGTTTTCTCTGCCCATCTTGTCAAACAGTTTTTTCTGTAGCTCTACAGGAATATAAAAGAATCCACCAGTGTCGCCCCAGTTAATCTGGACAAGCAAAATATCACAAGAGGGATAATAATTCTCTCTGAATTCTATTGCTTTTTGTGCATCAACCGTCCATATCAGTTTCACGCCGCCTAAACTTTTACCTGTAATAGTCTTAACGGATACTGGTTCACCAAATAGTTTTGCGTCAACTTCAGATTTGGTAATTGGTATTTCAGTTTCAATATTGGCCTCTCCGAACTTATAGATAAGCAGAGCCACGATTATCCTTTCACGAACCGAGCCGACTTCCATTCCTGTTTTGCCAGCCCGAGAACTTTCTAATTCAGCAAGTTGGAATAAATAGGGCAATCGTTTCTTAATTTTCTCTACAAGGTTTTTATCGGTGAATATTTCTGTTAGTTTACCAGCCATTTCTTACCTCTCTATTACAGCTTTTTTTGATTTTATCTATTTTATTCATAACGGCTGCGCTAAGCGGAAGCTTAGCTGGCGTTGCTATTTAGTCTTGTCCCGTTCATCTATGGCCTTTCTCGCATCCTCTGGTAGGGTTGAGTAAAGAGCCTCGATTTCCTTTGGTTTTGCAATTCGATCTTCGACGATAATATTGATCATCCCGAAAAGTTGGAGAGCTGTGTCTGGAGTGTCGTTAAGATCAATTTCTCCGGGGTGGACGGCGTTATTTCCAATCACCATGCAGAAATCCAAGGACTTCTGTATTAGCGGTGGTAATCCTTTCTTGACTAGGGACTTGATGTCGTCATTGAGGTTCTTGCCAACCTCTCCCAGGTGAGGCATGAGTTTCTGAAGGCAGAGGCGCAGAAGTGCGGCTGAGGCTCTTGGTGAGCGAGTGAAGATCGATCTTGCCTCTGCATATTCCTTTAGAAGATCTGCAGGAAGTTCTGGATGCGCTGGTTCAACGGGGGCGTCGTCGGGAACCACCATTCGTTGGCCAAGCCAGTAAGTGCGCTGGCCACAATGTGTGCATATGCACGACTTTAACTGAGATTCCGTCCATCCGCCAGTATTGATGAACACTGGCTGCCAGATTTGCTGGGAAAATATATTGCAGTGGGCACAGTGGAACTTGGTTTCGTTAAGTTTTGGGGGATAATATTTTGACTTCATGGTTGATCCCTTGAGTTGTATGCTCTTTTAGATGCAACATTATATTTTATGTCGCAGCATCATTTTTGTTGATTTTAGGTCAAATACAGGAAAAAGGTTGTTGTAAGCTTAAAATCCTTACTCCCTAACCTGCCCATCCCCATATATTATAAACTTCTGCGTTGTAAGCTCTTCAAGCCCCATAGGACCGAATGCATGAATCTTGGTTGTTGATATGCCAATCTCCGCGCCAAGCCCAAGCTGAAAACCGTCTGAAAATCTTGTAGAGGCATTAACAAGAACGGTTGATGAATTTACCTCTCTCAAAAACCTCTGGCTATTATGATAATCCTTTGTGATTATAGACTCGGTATGAAGCGACCCATATTTTGCAATGTGCGCTATTGCCTCGTCCATATCTTTTACAATCTTTACCGCCAGAATCAAATCCAGATATTCTGCTGACCAGTCATCTTCTGTGGCAGGCTTGGCATAAGACAAAATCTTCCTTGTCTCAGCACATCCTCTAAGCTCAACATCTGCCTTCTGATATTTTTTACCCATCTTCGGCAAGAACCTTTTTCCTATTTTTTTGTGAACCAGAAGTGTCTCCATTGCATTGCATACACCGGGTCTTTGAACCTTTGCATTAAAGCAAATCTTCTCCGCCATATCCACATCCGCAGATTCATCAACAAATATATGGCATACACCTTTATAATGTTTTATAACAGGAATCTTGGAGTTCTCTACAACAAACCTTATAAGCCCTTCTCCGCCCCTGGGAATAATCAGGTCTATATATTCCTCAAGTTTCAGCATCTCCAAAACCGCTTCTCTGTCAGTTGTCGGAACAACCTGAATTGCAGTATCGGGAATACCTTCTTTTTTACAAGCATCCTGCAAAACCTTTGCAATGGCAAGGTTTGAATTTATTGCCTCTGAGCCGCCTCTTAAGATTACCGCATTGCCTGATTTAAGACAAAGGGCTGCCGCATCGGCAGTAACATTGGGTCTTGCCTCATAGATTATGCCGATGACGCCGAGAGGTATTCTCATCTTTCCGACAAGAAGTCCGTTCGGCCTTTTCCACATTTTAGAAATCTCGCCAACAGGGTCGGGTAGGGCTGCAACCTCTCTTATGCCGTCAGACATATTCTTTACAACCTTGTCGCTTACGGTGAGCCTGTCTATCATGGCCTTTGATAAGCCTTTGCCATCCGCAGTTTCAACATCTTTTTTATTTGCCTTTTTTATTTTATCCGCATTTTTTAAAAGCTCCTCTGCCATTGTTAATAGTGCTTTGTTTTTGATATTGGTATTCAGGTTGGCAAGTTTTAAAGAGGCTTCTCTCGCAGATTGGGCAATTTGGAGGACATCAGATTTTAGGGACATACAGCACCTCTGTTTGTATTTTTGGCTATTGTAACAATATGTCTGTTATTGTCAATAGGTTCTCCTAATCCGCTATAGCGATAGCGGGATTTACAAACTAAAATTACTGAAAGATTATCCTTGAACCGATGACGGCTCTTCTTGTAGAATGAGATGCATTGACAGTTTTGGAGGGAGATATGCCCAGAAAGGCGCAACTAATCAGAAAGACTAAAGAAACAGATATAACCGTTTCATTGAATCTGGACGGTGAAGGGACGTATGATATTAAAACACCTATCCCTTTTCTTGACCATATGTTGTCTCTCTTTGCCAAACACGGGTTGTTTGATTTAAAGATAAAGGCAAAGGGCGACATTGAAATAGACTACCACCATACCATTGAGGATGTTGGAATATGCCTCGGTAATGCTTTGAAAAAGGCGCTTGGCAACAAGGCAGGCATCAAAAGATACGGCAACGTCATTGTGCCCATGGACGAGGCCATTGCATCAGCGGCAATTGATATAAGCGAGAGGCCTTATCTGGTTTACAATGTTGCACTGCCTAAAAAGAGCAAGATAAAAAACTTTGATGCAGACCTTGTAGAAGATTTTCTCCAAGCCCTTGTAAGCAGAAGCGGGATTACCCTGCATGTTTCTGTGCCGTATGGGAGAAACATCCACCACATCATAGAAGCTACCTTCAAGGCAGTTGGCAGGGCATTGAGCGATGCTGTAAGCATAGACAGAAGAATAAAAGGTGTAATGTCAACGAAAGGAAAGCTGTAAAAAAACTGGCAATTGGCCATGGGCAATAGGCTACAGAATTTTCCTATCACCTCTTGCCTCGTGCCTATCGCCTATCTTTAATTATGATTGCAATTATTGATTATGACATGGGAAATTTGAGGAGCGTTCAGAAGGGCTTTGAAAGGGTCGGGCACCCGTGCATTATTACCCGAGACCCAAAAGAGATTTCAAACGCAAGCCATGTGGTGCTGCCCGGTGTTGGTGCATTTAAAGACTGCATGGAAAATCTCAAAAACTACGGACTTGTAGACCCCATACTTTTCGCCATTAAATCAGGCAAGCCTTTTTTGGGCATCTGTCTAGGACTTCAACTTTTATTTTCAGAAAGTGAGGAGTTTGGAAGACATGAGGGTCTTGATGTTATAAAGGGAAAGGTGGTCCGTTTTGCCCCCGAACTCCAAACCCAAGATTCCGAACTGAAGATCCCCCATATGGGCTGGAACGATATAAAGATGAAAAATAGACCTCCTATGTTGAAAGATATTGCAGACGGCTCTTATCTATATTTTGTTCATTCATACTATGTTGTGCCAAAGGATGATAGCGTAACGGCGACAAAGACATATTACGGAATAGACTTTGTAAGCAGTATATGGAAGGACAATGTATTTGCCTGTCAGTTCCACCCCGAAAAAAGTCAGAAGGTTGGACTGCAGATATTAAAAAATTTTGGCGATATGAAATAAGCACCGTGCCATTGTCCGTAAACAGAAGGATTGCAAAAAGAAACCTTTTTATGCGGCCACTCGGTAACGGACACAGGTAACAATATTTATTATGTTGATTATTCCAGCAATAGACATAAAAAACGGCAAATGCGTCCGTCTCACACAGGGAAGAATGGATGCGGAGACAGTCTATTCTGAAAACCCCGTTGAAATTGCAAAGAGATGGGAAGAGAGCGGCGCAAGACTCATTCATTTGGTTGACCTTGACGGTGCAGTAGAAGGAATACCAAAAAATCAGGAAATTATTAAGAAGATAGTTGGTTCTATAAAAACGCCTGTAGAGATTGGCGGTGGAATCAGGGATTTGCAGGTTGTCAGAGACTACCTTGGCATTAAAGGTATTCAAAGGATAATAATCGGAACCGTGGCACAGGAAAACCCCAGCTTTGTTGAAAAGGCATGCAAGATGTTCCCCGGAAGCATAGCAGTCGGCATAGATGCCATAGATGGTGCAGTTGCAACACGCGGCTGGGTAAAGGTTACCCAGGAGATGGCTGTTGATCTGGCAAAGAGGCTGGAAGGTCTCGGTGTATGCTGCATCATCTATACGGACATATCAAGGGATGGCATGCTCACAGGCCCGAATGTTAAAGCTACCAAGGAAATGGCACATGCTGTAAATATCCCGGTGGTTGCATCCGGCGGTATGAGTTCTGTTAAAGATATAGAAAGCTTTAAGGGTGTAAACCTTGAGGGCATAATAATTGGCAAGGCCCTCTATACAGGGGAGATAAATTTAAGAGAGGCTATAACTGTGGCAGAGGCGGTGCATCGTTAGTGTAATATGTCTTTAACCAAAAAAATGCAACCGCATTTTTTGGCAATCCATTACGGCAAAAGAAAATATTTCAAATCCCTCAATTGCTGGATTTGCGGTCTTGCTTGCAAAAGACGAGACATACCCACTCCCCTTTGGCGTAAACCTTGAATAATCTCAACGCCAGTTTTTTATAGACAATCTCAACCTCTTTAACCCTTTCCTTTAGTATGCCGGACAATATCAAAAAACCGTTATTCATCATCCTTGCCTTAAGAAGGCCGGCAATCTTTATCAGTTCTTCGGCAATTATATTCGCAAAGATTACAGAAAACCGGTTCTTTACCTTTTCCAACGGTTTTGCAGTTATCGTAACCTTTTTACCTGCATGATTAAGCCCCACATTCGCTCTTGCAACATTTAAGGCCTCCGGGTCTGTGTCAAGGCCAACAACCTTTTTTGCACCAAGCTTTGCAGCGGTGATGGCAAGGATTCCTGAGCCTGTCCCTACATCAAGGACACTATTCCCCTTGACCACATTGGAAAGTTTATCCGCCGCCTTGAGACACATCATGGTTGACGCATGAGAACCTGTCCCAAATGCCATGCCCGGATCTATTTCTATGATTATGCTTCCCGCTCTTGATGCAACCTTTTTCCATGTTGGTTTTATCACTATCCTTTGAGAAATCCTTATCGGCTTAATATGTTCTTTCCACTTACTAAGCCAATCCATATTTTCAAAGAAGCTGCCTGTATATGTCCATGCAAGTTTTTTTAGTCTCTGTTTTAGCAATATCCTGTTTTTGTCAAGAGATAAATCCGCCGGAATATACGCCTTTATAACATTTTCACCATCCCCTTCCTCTTCCAATATACCGGGGCTTCCGATTTCTATCAGGCAGGCAGCTACCGATTCTGCTGTCTTTGCAGGCCCTTTAGCCGTTATTTCAAACCATTGTTTCATCATGCTCTTATCAATACCAGATGGCGGTGCAAAAAATCAAAACAATTCTCTTGACAATTTTTAACGGGTATCTTTTAATCTTTTTACCCGCAACAAACCTTTTCAAAAAAGGCTGCCGCTATGACCAACAACAATTCATTTCAAGGGGTTCTGGACAGGCTTGAAGCTGTAAACAAGCATTTGAATCTTCCTCCGGCAATCTATAACAGGCTGCGTTCACCGCGACGTTCACTTATTGTATCTCTGCCGGTAAGGATGGACAATGGAGAGGTAAAATGTTTTGAAGGCTACAGGGTGCATTATAATACTGCCAGAGGCCCTGCAAAAGGCGGTATAAGGTATCATCAAAATGTCACGTTAAACGAGATAATAACCCTCGCCGCACTCATGACCTGGAAATGTGCTATTGTAGATTTACCATTCGGCGGCGCCAAGGGCGGTGTTGCCTGCGACACAACCAAGATGAGCCGCGACGAGATAAAAAGGATGACCCGCAGGTATACCCATGAAATCGCCATGTTCATAGGTCCGGAATCTGACATACTTGCGCCTGATATGTATACAGACGAGCAGATAATGGCATGGATAATGGACACCTACTCTACAATCAAGGGTTACTCTGTACCGGGCGTTGTTACTGGAAAACCTGTATGCCTAGGGGGTTCGTTGGGCAGAAAGACAGCCACATCTCACGGTCTTGTAACTGTCCTGCTGGAGGCTGTTAAACATCTTGGGCTTTCCTATAAAGACCTCGCGGTTTCAATCATCGGCTTTGGCAATGTTGGCGCAACTGCCGCAGATATACTCCATGAAAAAGGAATGCGCATAGTCGGCCTGGCAGATTCCAAGGCTGCTATTTACAATGCAAAAGGTTTGGATATCAAGTCTGTTAAAAGGTATAAGGCTGACAAAAAATCCCTTGCCGGTTTCAAAGATGCGGAACAGGTTTCCCTGAATGAGCTGGTTGGTCTGAAATGTGACATTCTGATTCCTGCTGCTATGGAAGGTCAGATAAACTCAAAAAATGCAAAGAATGTCAAGGCCAGAATTGTTGCAGAAGGCGCCAATGACCCAACAACCCGGGAAGCCGATGCAATACTCAATGACAAGGGAGTATTTGTGCTGCCCGACATTCTGGCCAATGCCGGGGGTGTTGTTGTCTCATACTTTGAGTGGGTGCAGGATATTCAGAGATATTTCTGGCATGAAGATGAAATACAAAAAAGATTAGAAAATATTATGGTTAAAGCTTTCAAGCATGTCCTGACGATTGCTCAGGATAAAAAGGTGGATATGAGGACAGCCGCAATGATTCTGGGGGTTGGCCGCGTAGCTGAAGCCAGTGCAGTAAGAGGTTTGTATCCATAAACCGGACAGGCCGGAACCAAAGAGATAAGAAAATGTCTAATGTCAAAATCTAAATGTCAAATTAAGCTCAAAATCCAAACTTTAATTCTTTGGATTTCTGTCATTTGGTGCTTAAAATTTCCTGCCAAAAATGCACGAATTTAGCTGATAAGTATCTGCTGTGAAAACACTGGTGAAAATACTTCTTGAAAAGTTAATACAACTCTGGTAAATTTGCCTCCTCAGTTCTACAAAAGTATTTATCAACACCTGTTAATAACTTTGTGGATATCTTTTGGTGGTTTCTTATGAGTACAACAACCGACATCTGGAAAAAATGTCTTGAGGCTGTCAAAGGCCAAATACCCAGTCAGCATTTTAATACATGGTTTAAGCCCATCAATGTAGCAGGTATCAACGAAACCTCTTTGGAATTGGAGGTCCCAAACCGTTTCTTTCTGGAATGGTTAAGGGATCACTACCTGCTGCTTATACAAGAGGCTATAGCAAAGGTAAGCCAGCGGGAATATTCTATTGTGTGGCGTATAGGAAAGATAGCGGCGCCACGCACTTCTGCGGCTGCTTTAACATCCCCTGCACAAACCGCTGCTGTTGCTGCAAGGGTTCTAACCAATACAAGCCTTAACCCATATTATACTTTTGAAAATTTTGTTGTGGGAAAGGACAACCAGCTTGCCCATGCAGCGTGCATTGCAGTAGCCAATCAATTCTCCAATAAATACAATCCGCTCTTTGTGTACGGCGGGGTTGGATTGGGAAAAACCCACCTGCTCCAAGCCATTGGGCATAAAGTTCTTCAGAAAACCGTCTCCACAAAAGTTTGCTATTATACTTCTGAGGGATTTATGAATGAGTTTGTCGGCGCAATGCAGCGCAGCAAGATGGATGATTTCAGAAACAAATTCAGACGAACAGACCTCTTACTTATAGATGATGTCCAGTTCTGGGCTGGTGGAAAAGAAAGGACTCAGGAGGAATTCTTCCACACCTTTAACGCCCTTTATGAGGCGCATAAACAAATAGTAATTACCTGCGATAAATATCCCAGGGATCTTGGCCTTGAGGAGAGGCTCAGAAGCCGGTTTGAAATGGGTTTGATTGTTGATATTCAACCACCGGATATGGAAACAAAAATGGCCATCCTGCAAAAAAAGGCGGCGTTGGAATCCGTTACCCTTTCAGATGAAATTACCCTTTTTCTGGCATCTTTGGGTAGTTCTAACATCAGAGAATTGGAGGGTTACCTTGCCAGGATAATTGCCGTATCTTCATTATCAGGCAAGGAGATTACGCTCCCCATGGTCAAAGATACGCTCAAAAACATTATACAGGACAAGACTGTAAAAACGATAACTATCGATAATATTCAAAAGGTTGTTGCATCATATTTTAATATAAACATACCTGATTTAAAATCCAAGAGAAGGCTGCAAAACCTTGTCTTGCCGAGACAAATAGCAATGTATCTTGCAAGGGAGTGCTGTAAATCTTCATTCCCTGAAATAGGAACAGCATTTGGTAATAAAGACCACTCTACGGTCATTCATGCTGTTAATAAGGTAAAAAAAATAATAGAAAAAGACCAGGAGCAACGAAGAGTGATTCGTTCTATAAAAGATATTTTAAATAAATGATATGCTGTGGAAATACTGAGGTCTTGTTGTTGAATTAAGTGTATGTTTTTTATATTATGGTGTTTTTATTATAGGGTTGTTGATATATTCTATTGTTTTCCACAGGCAGTGTTAAGTAAAAACAATAATAAATTCTACATATTAGCTTTTTTTACACAAAACAAAAAGGTCTTATAACTACTAATATATTAAATATATCAAAAAAGAAATATATAGAGAGGAGATTCATTATGAAATTTCAAATCGAAAAAAACACTTTTCTAAAAACACTTCAGAAAGTTCAAGGTATTGTTGAAAAAAGAAACACCATGCCGATATTAGCTAATATACTAATAAAAGCACAGCAGGGAAAGATAGAGGTTATGGCAACAGACCTTGAAGTATCAATTAAAGATTTATGTGATGCAGTGGTGACAAAAGAAGGAAGTATGACAATAAATGCACGAAAGCTCTTTGAAATAGTAAAAGAGGTCCCGGAAGACAAAATAGACATATCTACTGAGGATAGCGGGAAAATAACCATAAAAAGCGGGAAGGTAAAATTTAATATGGTCGGCCTTCCTGTGGAGGAGTTCCCATCATTTCCTGTTTATGATGAAGGAAAGTTATCCAGAGTAACCCCTGAGACACTAAAGGAAATGATAGAAAAGACCGCCTTTGCCTCCTCCACAGATGAAACAAGATATAATATAAATGGCGTATTTATGGAAAAGGAAGGAGCAAATATTAGAATGGTGGCAACCGATGGACATCGCTTGGCTGTAATAGTGAAAAGCAGTGAGTGGCCAACGTTGGACAAAGGAGTCATTCTGCCGCGAAAGGGAATTCTTGAACTAAAAAGATTTCTTGACAATACAGAAGGCAATTTTTCTCTAGCCTTTACTGCAAACAGCATGATTGTGAAAAGGGAGGGCACAATCCTAGTTATAAGGCTTATAGACGGAGAGTTTCCTGACTATAAACAGGTTATACCAAAAGGCAATGAGGTGAAGGTAAAACTGGAAAGAGGAGGTTTTTTAAGTTCCTTAAAGAGGGTTTCCCTGCTGTCTATGGAAAAAGGAAGAAGTGTTAAGTTTGGTCTGTCAAAAGGAAAACTGGAACTCTCCTCCAACAATCCTGATATTGGTGAGGCAAGAGAAGAATTGAATGTGAATTATAAAAACGAAGGGCTTGAAATCGGTTTTAATGCCACCTATATGATGGAGGCATTGGGAGTTATCGGAGGGGATGAGGTTGTGCTTGAGTTGAAAGACCGTGAAAGCCCGGCAATGTTAAAATCAGCCAGCGCAGAAGACTATCTATATGTTATTATGCCAATGAGAATATAAGTAAGATGGCATGTTATGAGCTTTATTAACAGCATAAAGATTAAAAGTAAGTTTATGCTTATGCTCGGTTTCCCAATAGCAGGTCTCTTTTATTTTTCAATAGACGGGATCTGGGAAAAATCAAGGCTGTCAAGTGAGATGAAAACAGTAGAGGGATTATCAAGCCTTGCAGTTAAGATAAGCGCTATGGTGCATGAAGTGCAGAAAGAAAGAGGTTCCACAGGGATATTTATTGGCAGTAGAGGCAAAGAATTTGTCTCTGAACTTCGTATCCAAAGGGCGGAGACGGATAAAAAAATCGTAGATTTAAAAAAGCTTCTCAATAATTTCGACACAAGCAGACTCGGGGTTGAGTTTAAGAACAGTATCACTGATGGGTTGGTTGCTTTTGATGACATTGAATTAAAAAGGGAGACCGTTGATAAATTGACTATTCCCGCAGTTGAGATGATAATCTACTATAATAATCTCATTGATATCTCTCTGAACATTATTGCCCAGATATCTAAACTAAGCACACATGCTGAAATATCTACCATAATAGCTGCCTACACCAATTTTTTGTCTACAAAGGAGAGGGCAGGAAGAGAACGTGCAGTTCTCACTAACGTCTTTGCTCAGGATAAGTTTGGAAAAGGGATGTTTGATAAATTCAATGCGATAGTTGCAGAACAGGAAACCTATACAAACGTTTTCTTATCCTTTGCCACATATGATCAAAAGGGTTTTTATAAGATAAAGATGCGAGGCCCGTTTATAGATGAGACGGCGAGAATAAGAAAGATTGTTTTTGAAAACGGCAACAAAGGAGGCTTTGGCATAGATGCATCGTATTGGTTCAAGATACAGACAGGCAAAATAAACCTGTTAAAAGAAGTGGAAGACAGGCTCTCAAATGATTTGAGTTCAAAAGCAGGGCAGCTGAAGAGTCAGGCACAAACCGCATCGGCACTCTTTATATTACTAACTGTTGTTATCTTCGCAAATGCTATTGTCTGGGTCTTCATCATCATACGTGCTATTACCCGTCAGTCAAACCTGAGAAAGACCTTCTTGGGAATGTATTTAAAGAGATGATTGGCGGTCTGCACGATATGTCCGTAAAATAGCGATTTAAAACCTCGTCAGTTTCCCCAAAAAGCAATGTCTATTTTTGGGATATGTTATCTGTATATTATTATGAAATGAGGAGGTGACCGGTGTCAGATAACACTAACACCGAGCATCTAAAAGCAGAAAGGAGGTACTTATATGGCAGGGGTGAACAAAGCTATTTTAGTTGGCAGGCTCGGTAAGGACCCCGAGATAAAATATATGCCGAGTGGAACGGCTATAGCAAATTTTACCATGGCCACCAGCGAAAACTATAAGGATAAAGACGGCCAGAAACAGGAAAGAACTGAATGGCACAGAATTGTAGCATTCGGCAAGCTTGCAGAGATATGCGGCGAGTATCTTGCAAAAGGCAAGCAGGTCTATATTGAGGGTCGGATACAGACACGAAGCTGGGATGATAAAGACGGTAATAAGAAATACATGACAGAGATAGTGGCTAATACAATGCAGATGCTTGGTAAACCAGAAGGGACGGCAGCGGGCACGGCAGCTGCTGATGACAACAGTGTCACGTCGGAATCACCTCGGACAGATGAGGATGTGCCTTTCTAAAAACAGTTAGAAAAGATTGAGCTTACGCACGATAGCTCATAGCGGATAGCTAAAGACTATGAACTATGAGCCATGAGCTAAAATCCATGCTTACCAAACGAATCATTCCTTGTCTTGATGTAAAAGACGGCCGCGTTGTAAAAGGCATAAGCTTTATTCAATTGAGAGATGCCGGCGATCCTGTAGGATGTGCCAGGGCGTATGAAGAGCAGGGAGCCGATGAGCTTGTCTTTCTTGACATAACTGCATCGCATGAAAAAAGAAATATTATTATTGATATTGTAGAAAGGACAGCAGCAGAGGTTTCTATGCCATTAACCGTGGGAGGCGGCATAAGGACGCTGGACGATATAAAAGAACTGCTCCACGCAGGGGCCGATAAGGTTTCAATCAACACTGCTGCAGTTGAAGACCCGGAATTTGTAAAAAGGGCGTCCGAGAGATTCGGAAGCCAGTGCATTGTTGTTGCTATTGATGCCAAGAGGCGGGAGATTCAATGGAACATGGCAGATACTGGCAGTATGGGAGAAAGTTTTAAGTATTATACTCCGAATCAGGCAGCCCTTGTGCCTGCATGGGATGTTTATACCCACGGAGGGAGAAAAAACATGGGCATTGATGCAATTCTTTGGGCTAAAAAAGTGGAAGAACTTGGTGCTGGAGAGATACTTCTCACCAGCATGGACAAAGACGGCACCAAGGAAGGGTATGACTTGGACCTCACATCAAGCATTTCTGAGAATGTTTCCATACCGGTGATTGCATCAGGCGGAGCAGGAGAGTTGGAACATCTTTATCTTGCGTTTAAAGAAGGCAGGGCAGATGCCGTGCTTGCGGCCTCAATATTTCATTTCGGCGAATTTACCATTCCGCAGGTCAAAAACTTCCTCAAAGAACAAGGTATCAATGTAAGAATGGAATGACAAGGTAATTTCTACATCTTCTTTTTTATCTATCTTTGTCTTAACCCAGAAAAAATATTTGCATTTCTGGGTTAAGCTTTTCTTTGGTTATTAGAGTTAGGGCTGTATTATCTCCCGCTGCGGTCAATAAACCCAGCTAACATGGCAAGACTTATTAACTCGTAGCGACCTGCAGAATATTCTTTCCGCTTTCAATGCTTGAAAGCCTCTTCTGGCAGACCGACCAGTCAATGTTCTTCATAAAGGCATCAATATAAGGCGGTCTTTTTACGCCGTAGTCTATTACATAGGCATGTTCATAAACATCCATTATGAGAACGGGCGTAACATAGGAAGGCACATTATAGTTATGCGTGTCAAGACAGTAATCATGGAGTTTTCCATCATAGAAACAGAACCCCAGTATAACCCATCCTCTGGCAGCCATGCCGCATGCCTTAAAATCCTCCTGCCACTTTTCAAAAGAGCCAAAATCTCTTGCTATGGAATCGGCAAGTTTGCCGCCAGGCTTTTTTTCACCTTTGGCGCTTAAGTTTTCAAAATACAATTCATGCAGGATAACGCCATTTAAAGCAAACGTTTCATCTGACTTTAATGCCCTGAAGTCGCTGAAAATCTGATTTGCCTTGCTCCGGTCAACGGTCTTAAGCCTTTCCTCAACCTCGTTGAGTTTGTTTACATACCCTGCATAGAGTATGTCCATGTGTTGGGATATCTGGTTATCAGATATTCCGTCAAGCCCTTTGATTGTGAATTTCCTTGGTTGATGTGCCATTGTTATGCACCTCCTGGTGGTTAAATAATAGCAGGTAAAATTTGTTTGTCAATTGATTAACTATGACAAGTGAAAACCGACGGTCCAAAAGTAGACATTATTGTTCCTTTTGGGGATTGGGGAAACCGGTAAGCTGACTGTCAGGCAAGGCACAGCAATTTTTGAGATTGACAGATAAAACGATATTTTAGTATAGTGCAGCGCAAAATTAAAGCATATAATTAATTGGGGAGGTTAGACTATATGTTTAAAACCAGGAAGGCTTTAGCAGCACTTGGCATTATAGCCATTCTTGCTGCATATTCGGGAACGACATTTGCTTCAAGTGAAGGCGCAGATGTTTCACCTGATGCGGCGCTTGCGAAACTGATGGATGGCAATAAGCGATTTGTAGAAGGAAAACAGGCGCAAAAGGATATTGGCGATAACAGGAGAACTGAGCTTACAAAGGGGCAGCACCCCTTTGCAGTAATTTTAAGCTGCTCCGATTCAAGGGTTCCGCCTGAGCATATATTTGATCAGGGGCTTGGTGACATCTTTGTTGTGCGGGTTGCAGGAAATATTGCTGATTCCGTTGAGCTAGGAAGTGTTGAGTACGCGGTAGAGCATCTTGGAAGCCCTTTAATCCTTGTTCTGGGTCATCAGATGTGCGGTGCTGTAAAGGCCACGGTTGCTGGCGGCAAGCCCGAAGGCAATATAGGTTCTATTGTTAAAAAGATAGCGCCGGCAGTAAAAAAGGCAAAAGCGCAGACCAAGGATAAAGATAAATTGCTGGATGCGGCGATCCTTGAGAATACCAAAAACACGGCCACAACATTAACTCAAAAAAGCGCTATAATAAAGCATTTGGTTGAGGGGAAAAAGGTGAAAATAGCCGCAGGTGTATACAATCTGGCAACAGGCAGGGTGGAGCTTGTTGAGGCATCTTCAGCAGGCAGGGCTGAAGGCAGTGATGCAGCATCACAATCACACGAACATGCCCATGCTGAACACAGCCATGCGGGTCATTAAACTAAAAAAGCGTCTGGTCTTTAAAGCAGTTGCCGATGAGTCGGCAACTGCTTTATGATTAACAAGGCTTTTCCCATGAAACTGTCAAAATTAAAATTCAGCGTTATATATTTACCTATGCTGTTTTCCCTCCTCCTTGTTTCTTGCACAGGCTCATCAAACAATCCGCAAGAAAACTCTCAGCAGACAGAATCAACAAGACAAATAGTAGATAAGTATGTGGATACCCTGACCACTGCGCAAGATAAGGCAAGAAAGGCGGTTGGCGCTGAAAATAAAAGAGTGGAAGAGGAAAACAAGGCTCTACAAGAAATGGATAAATAGTAAGATACGAAACCGCTTTTAAAACAATCCTATCTGTCGTGGGGCAATAGGCTTAATCTCTTGTTTCTCGCCGAATATATTTATCTTGCCAAACTCACCATCATAACCGGGAGTGATATTTAATTTGCCCTGTCTTACCTTGATAATGCCTTCCGCAACCTTTGGCTGACAGACTTTTTTAATTTCGTCATCTGATAAATCCAGAAGAATGGCAAACTCTGAACCGGCCTCATTTATCAGCCTCTCATATTCCTTGCGCACCTTGGCGGTATTTACACCGCAGTCAAATGCCTCGGCAATAATCTCTTCAAGCGGCACAAGGTGTTTTGAAGGAACGACATTTTTTGGCGCAAAGCCTACCGGCCTGTCCGCAAGTGCATCCACACGGTGCATAACGCCGACGGTTACACCCTTGCCGCACACAGGACATTTGCCATGCTCCTTTTTTGTTTCGGCAGGCGACATTAAAACCTTGCACTCTCTGTGGCCGTCGTAATGATATTTGCCCTCTTCCGGGAAAAATTCAACCGTGTATAAAAATCTCTTTTTATCTTTCTCCTTAATCACATCCATAATCTCAAAATAATCCATGTTGCAGTCAAGCACATTTGCCTCCCGCCCGATCTTTGCCGGAGAGTGGGCATCGGAATTGGAAATGAGCGTAATGTTATCAAGCATGGAAAGCCGCCAGTTCATCTCAGGGTCTGATGAAAGCCCGGTCTCAATGGCATAGATATATTTTGCATAATCGCCGAAACACTCTTCAATACTGTCAAAACCGGATTTGCTTCCGAAGATGGAAAACCACGGCGTCCATGCGTGGGCGGGGATGACCATACAATCGGGAGAAACATCCAGAACAATCTTTATAAGCTCCTGCGCGGAGAAACCAAAGATGGGGCGGCCGTCAGAGACAACATTGCCTCTTTTGCCGAATTCCTTGTTTATCTTTTCAACCGCCTCAAAAGACGGCGCAAATATGAGGTTGTGTATCTTTCTGGTCTTTCCGCCTTGCGTATAGATGCTGCTCACCTCGGCGGTCAGCATGAAATGCGTGTTTGATATTGCTGATGGCTGACTGCTGATAGCTGACTTTAATACAAAAAGCCCATTATCAAAAGGTTTGAGTCTATCTTTCAGGCCGGTAAAATATTTAGGATGCGTAAAATCCCCTGTGCCGATAAGATTTATGCCTTTCTTCTTAGCCCAGACATCAAGCGTGTCAACATTCATCTCGGGGCTTGTGCTTCTGGAATATTGGGAATGGATATGAATGTCGGCTATGATGCGCATAAGGGGTGGTTGTTCATATAAACGTTCAAAGGATGGTTTTGTTACGAAGTTTGCTCAATATAATGTCTGCCGACATTAAAATGCTGAATCTGTTCAGCCAGTTCGTCAAAGCTCATATCCTCTACCATTCCTTTAGCATCTTCTTCAGTTTCAGCTTCTACCTCAATGTGGCCTGTAAGTTCAAAGTCTACAAAGAATTTGGGCATAAAATTATACCTCCTTAATGATTTGTAACAATTACTCACGACATTAACCCACCGCCACCTTCCTCAATTCTTGTTTTTGCGCTTTCCCAGCCAGTTTGGCCAAGTATACTTATAGATTTTGGGGGATTTAATTTTTTAAAAATATCAGTTTTGGGTTTGCACACAACTTCAAAAGGGCATTCTTTTAGATCTAGTAATAATGGATTATCACCAGAAACAAAAACAGATTTTTCAATTACTATATAACCATCTCTATCTGTGCATGGCAATACCTTGCCAGTCACATAAGCCCTATTTCTTACTTTTTTATTCTTAAAACATACCTGACAAGTCTTATTTCTTCCCGAATGCCATTTGAAAGTGTGGTCTTCTGATTTACACTGAAAGATACATAGTGACTCTTTACAAAAGTCTTTTCCTATCACTCTATAGACGAAATAATCTATTAAGCAAGGACTTTCAATACATTCTTCTGGATGTTGTTGTTTCCAAATTTCCCAAACTCTTCGCCATGCTTTCGCATTCATCTCATCAATCAAACTGTATTGATAACAAAAAATATCTAAGAAGCTACTAATTAAAACAATATCTGTTTTTAATATTCTGGTTCTTAATGCAACTTTGACTGTATTTACATCGCTTGCGACATCAATTTTATCAAAGTTTCTTGGCTTTTTCCAAACTCCTAAAACAACCATATCCCTTAAAAACATATCTGTTTTTTTATTTCCAAACCCTGAACCACGATTGCTTATTAAAAGATTTCTTACCTTTCCAACATCATTCTGACAAAATGACAAGAGTTCATAAGGTTCTATTCCGTTGTCAATTAAAAGTTGGGAGGCTGTGATCGCATATTTAACTCGCTTGTCGTTTTGTGAAAGGCTTGTTATTCCTATGTTTTTCAAGAAATCTTCTGGATTTTGATTGATATTATCTTTATCAAAAATACTTGGGTCATCTTTATACCTTTTAAATAAATCTTCAAAACCTCTTGAGCCTCTAAAATCTTGATTGGCAGAAAAATATCTTATCTTACAAATCTCCTCAAGTGTTAATGAGTAAGTATTATATAACTCATAGAAAGGCGGCCTGCCATGTTTAATGAACACATCATGCAACACATTTGCCGCTAGCAAACAGTGAGCGTCATCTATTGTAGGGTTTAGCACATCTTTATGATACTTCTCCCAAAACTTATGAAACTCAGAAAAATACTCAAAATCGTCATCCAAAATATTTGTATGACCAATACCTTCATAGTTTGTATAAAAGTATTCGTTAATTTTAGAGATAATAAATTTGATTTCATCAATAGATAAATCTCGTGATAGTGAAATATTTGCATTGCCCAACAATGTCTTAAAAAAAGAGTTAAATGTATTCATAAACCAGAAACCTTTTCATCAACAAATAATTTTGTTTCTTTCTTTGCTATGGCTTCTTCTATCCTTTTTACAGAAAGCTTTAAATACTCTTCCTCCAAATCAATGCCAACATATTTTCTATTGCGCAAAATTGCCACCACACCTGTTGTTGAGCTTCCACAAAATGGATCCAAAACCAAATCACCTTCTTTCGTAGATGCAAGAATTATTCTGCTTAAAAGCTCGGTAGGTTTCTGTGTTGGGTGTTTACCAAATCTTTTTTCTTCTGACAATGGTGCTGATATTTCCCAAACATTCCGCATCTGCTTTCCTTGATTCATCTTTCTCATCAATTGGTAATCAAAGTAATGTTTGCTCTTTTGATTTTTTGCAGCCCATAGGACAATCTCTGTTGAATGGGTAAAATATCTGCAAGAAAGATTTGGAGGAGCGTTGCGTTTATACCAAATAATATCATTGAGAATCTTGTATCCAAGCTCCTGCATGGCAAAGCCAATAGAGTAAATTATATGAGTTGTTCCAGACACCCAAATAGTGCCGTTCGGCTTTAAGACACGCTGGCATGCTTTAAGCCATTCAAGGGTAAATTTATGATTTTTCTCTACACCCTTCGATTTATCCCACTTTCCCTTGTTTACCGAAACCATCTTTCCAGCATGACAAGTAATACCTCCATTCGAGAGAAAATACGGAGGATCGGCGAATATCATATCAACGCTATTTTCTCTAGCCTGATTTAAAATTTCTATGCAGTCACCTTTGAGCAGTTTTACAGATTGTTCTGGATTGTCATAGTGAATAGTGAAGGGTGGCTTGCGGCCATAGGCAGCCGCTTCCTCAGAAATATAAAATTCAAGAGGGTTTTCTGGGAGTTTATACATTGCGGCCTTTTTTTGTTTCATAACAGTTTTTAACATACTCTTATTATGCATTTTCTTTGGCATTTATTACCTCTGTTATTACATCTTCTCCCCAAGCAACCTCGTGGGTCTGAATATCAAAACACACCTCAACATCTTTTTCAGGCAAAATCATCAAAGAGCAACCACTACCCCTTTTGCTATTATCTCATCCAGAAAACCTCCTTTTTCTTGAGAAGTAATTTCGCCTTCGGTATATCCTAGCGCCTCAATAGGTTCAAAGACCCTGCCGGCAGCCAGGCCAAGCAGCTCCAACCGCTCCCTCAAATTTTTATCTTTAAAATTTTCAGAAACTATAACAAGGTCAATGTCACTCTCTTTTCGCGGATGTCCTGTGGCATAAGAACCGTAGAGGATTATCCTTGCAGGCATGATGCCCATTTTCTTTAATTCCTGAGCATACTGGCTTATGATTCTTTTAACCGATGGTCCTGTTTTAGCCATTGTAATACCTCCTGCGTTTTATCAAGATAGCCATGAGCAATCTCTTTTGGATACACCTCAATAAGTTTATCAAAATCTTCCGGATATCGCGTAGGAATGCTCGCATTGTTAATAATAGAGATAAAATCATGCAATGATTGAGGAGGAGTTATTTTGCTAAGTTTTAAAAGGTACAAGAGATTGTGTGTCTTTGGTGGTGTCTTTCCCGTCTCTTCTGAAGCTATAGCCTTTAGCATCTTTTTTATGGAAAGATGGCACATAAAAACAACATATACATAACGTCCGCTCGCCAGCATGTGGTCTGCTGTAGTACTGTCATACTCTGCCATTTTAAGCCAGTTTTTGGTCTCTTTTCTCATACGTAAGGAGTTTTTTGTGGGCATAGGCCCACCCTACTTGATTTGTTTTTAATTTGCCATATTATACTAAAAAATACCATTTATATCAGTTCACGCTCAAAAACTGCCCAGATGCAAGGCGGAGCAAGCCCCCTATAGATTCAATCGGGGGCATACTGGGGACAGATTTCAAATCTGTCCCCAAGTTGAGCACAGAAGCCGCAGTGACAACAACACAGATGGACATTTTTCAGCGTGAACTACTTACACCTTTTCCCCAACCCGCTCCCCTAATAACCCCGTCGGCCGGAATATCAAAACAAGTATCAATATCAAGAAAGCAAACACATCTTTATATTCGCTGGATATGTAGCCGGCGCCCAGGCCTTCCACAAGGCCGAGCAAAAGCCCGCCGAGCATGGCGCCCGGGATGTTGCCGATGCCGCCGAGCACTGCTGCGGTAAATGCCTTGATGCCCGCGCTATAGCCGATAAAGAAATTTACAGAGCCGTAATACATGGCAACCATCACGCCTGCGGCAGCGGCAAGGATTGAACCTATTGCGAATGTAACCGCTATGACGCTATCTACATTTATACCCACGAGGCTTGCCATCCTGCTGTCCTGGCTGGTTGCGCGCATGGCCTTGCCGAGCCTTGTCTTTTTTATAAAAAGGTGGAGGATTGCCATTAAAGCAAGTGATGTCAAAAGAATAAAAATTTGTAGATAGCTTATGCTTGCGTTGAGGATTTCTATTCCTGTTGAAGGGATAATGTGCGGAAAAACCTTGTCAACCGTGCCTTGGCTCAGCATAACGTAGTTTTGAAGAAATATGGACATGCCGATTGCCGAGATTAAGGGTGAAAGCCGGTGCGCATGACGGAGCGGCCTGTATGCAATCCTTTCCATGGTCAATCCGTACGCACCGCAAAAAAGGCCTGAAATAACAAAGACTAATAATATGGTCAATGGGAGGTTTACGGCGGTAAGCCCAGTAGCAGTTAAAACACCCAGCGTGATTATGGCCATGTATGCGCCAATCATATAAATTTCACCATGGGCAAAATTTATGAGCTGTAATATGCCATAGACCATGGTGTAGCCCAAGGCAATCAGGGCATAGACACTGCCGAGGGTTAGACCGTTTATGAGTTGCTGGAATAACATAAAAATACAAGGTTCAAGTGGCCGAGGGTTCAAGGGGTCAAGGTTTTTACTGGAACCCCAGAACCCTTGAATCCTGAAACCCTATTCTCTTTCTGGTTTCCAATACTCCTTAAACTCTCCATCTTTCGTAACCCAGACAATATACGGAGCTTTCAGCACATCTCCTTTTTTGTCAAACTGGACTTTGCCGAGCGCGCCATCGTAAGCCAGATTGTGAATTGCATCGGCAATCTTTTTTCCATCGGTTATACCAGCCTCGCTAATGCCTGTTAAAAGGATATTTGCCGCATCATAGGCATAGATGGAATACGGCCCGTGCTCTCCATATTTTGCATGGTATTTATCAAGAAATGCCTTTGCTGTTGGAATATTTAAAGGGTCGGGGCTGAATGTCAGATATGTGCCTTCTGCATTTTCTTTGCCTGCAATTTTTATAAACTCCTTGTCAATGGTTCCATCGCCGCTCATAAACGGCGCCTTTATGCCAAGCTCCTTTGCCTGTTTTACCAGCAGTCCTGCCTCCGGATATATGCCGCCGAAATAGATGATATCAGGTTTTTTATCCTTGATGCTTGTCAAAACTGCCCTGAAATCTTTATCCCCCTGAATCACAACTCCGTAGTAAACAACCTCTGCCGCATTTCCCAGAGCCTTTTTAAATTCATCTGCAAGTCCCTGGCCGTATGTTGTCTTATCGTGGATAATGGCGACCTTTTTTACCTTGAGCGACTTTGCAACAAACTCCGCCGCAATCTTCCCTTGCTGGTCGTCCCTGCCGCAAACCCTGAATACATTTTCAAAACCTCTCTCTGTCAACCGCGGGTTTGTTGACGCAGGGGTTATCATGGGGATATTGCTTCTGTCTTTATAAACCTCTGATGCAGGGATGGATGCAGAGCTGTTCCAGTGCCCAATGACACCTGCAACGCCTGAGTTAGAAAGTTTATTGGCGACTGTTACTGCAAGCTTTGGGTCATGCTGGTCGTCTTCAATAAAGAGTTCAATCTTTTTCCCAAGCGCTCCACCCTTTTCGTTCCATTCACTTACTGCAAGCTCAACGCCATTTTTCAAATCAGTTCCCATCTTTGCCTGATCCCCTGTCATTGGGCCTGCAACGCCGATTTTTACGGTATCTTCCTTTTTGGCACAGCCTGTAAAAACAGTGAACAGTGAAAAGTGGACAATAAATAACAAAAACGCAATCTTGATTTTTTCCATGCTTCATGCCTCCTGTTATTTCTTGCTTTCATAAATACTCCTTTCAAATTTCTGTTGCCTTTCTGCTGGGGATAATGGTTTTCAGAAATATTTTTTCTGCATCCCCAACGTCAGAAATGCACTGGCGGGCTATTGCCCGTCCGCTGGAGTGAATTGTTAGGCTTCCTTTTTAATCACTTCGGGTCTAATTCCCCGAAGCTTGCTTCGTAATTTTTTTTGTATCAACAACAATTGTAGCTTCTGTGAGGTGTTTTCAGATACCCCGCAGCTTGCTGCGGGGTAGTTCATTGGTCGCTGTCCATGTTTATTCTAAGTTGTGAATGATTGCGTTTAATATCATTCCCACCACAGGCACCGAAGAGAATACCGTTCCGAGAATTGCGAAAATCTTCTTCCGGCTTTTCTTAAAAAGACCTCCAATACCAAGCCCCAAGGCTACGAAGTTTGCAAGTAGTAAAACTAATATAAGTGGTACAAGCACTGTTTCTATTAAAGGGTCATGGTCCATTGCTGTAGGCCTAAATCCTTCCATTATTATCGCGATGAACAGCGTCAAGAAAAAGAGGGGTCCAGATATAATACTTATCACGAACGAGGCGATTCCAATTCTTGAGTGTTTCTGCTCCATATGTAATCCTTGTTTTGCAACCTAACATTCTTTTTTACACTTATTCCACACTTATCAAAATCATATAGGGCGATGAGAACGCCTTACAATCCCTTTCCTATAAGACTGTCCCTCTTTGCCAGCATCTTCATGGCTTTATGCCTTCTATGTATGATTATCCATCTTTTCGTAATGAAGTACGACGCTACGGTAAATACCGTCGAAACAATGATATTACCGACCATATATACCAGAATCGCCCAACTCACGCCATTTAATAGTTGATGATTCTTTATGCTTTGCATGACGATTTCTCTGTCGCTTTGCATGATAGCTGCGCCTACCGCTGCAGACAGCATCCAGAACAATGGTGTTGTAAGAGGGTTCATGATTAAGCTTCCAAGGACTGAGGCTGCTTTATTCGCCTTGAGAATGTATGCACCGAGAATTGCCAGTAAAGGCCCGATAAAGGGGGTCGGGAATATGCCCATGAATACGCCTATGGCAACGCCTCTGGCGATTTTATAAGGCGGGTCGTCAATGCGGACTATTTTATAGTAATGAAGTTTAATCCAACGTTTAATCTTTGTAAACCTGCTGTGGTTTTTTTTGTTTGCCATTGTTATATTGTTTCCTGCTTTATAATCCTTGTTGTATAGAGTTTTGCTCTTTTCACAGCATCTTCCATATTCAGCCCCTTTGCAAGGCCTGCCGCAATTGCAGAGGAGAGGATACAGCCCGTTCCATGAACATCTTTATTTATCATCTTTGCTTCAAATATCTTAAACTTTCTGCCGTCATAGAGTATATCAATAGCCTTTTTGCTGCTTACTGCCAACTGCTTACTGCTTACTGTTTTCAGGTGCCCCCCTTTTATCAAAACAAACATCGGCCCAAGCTTCTTGATTTTTATAGCTGCCAGCTTCATTTCTTCCATATTTGAAATCCTTTTCATGCCTGCAACGATAGCTGCCTCATTTAAGTTTGGCGTAACAATAGTTGCAAAAGGCAGCAGCCGCTCTTTTAATAGAATTATACCTTTTTTATCCAAAAGAGGATAGCCGCTGCTGGACATCAACACAGGGTCAATAACTATTTTTTGAAATTTGGCCTTTTTAAAGAGGCGGGCAATGGCAAGCACAATATCGCCTGTTGCCAGCATTCCAAGTTTCACAACATCTATACGATATTCCTTAAGAAGAGCCTCTATTTGCTTAACAACGAAGGCCACTGGCACAGGGAAAACAGCCTGCACCTTTTTCTCATTCTGTGCTGTAAGCGCAGTGATTACCGATAACCCATGTAATCCGAAATCTTCAAAGGTTTCCAAATCCCTCTGGATGCCGGCTCCGCCGGAAGGATCAGCGCCTGCTATGGTTAAGACAAATTTGTTCATAATAAACCAAAATAATATTCACAATATCAAAGAGTCAAAGTCTCAAAGTATCAGAGTAAAAACTATGGCTCTTTGAATCAAAGAAGATACACAATCCCCACCTGTATCACGCCAATCACAAACCCCAGCGCACCGCCAAACCATTCTATGTGGCGCAGCTCTCTGGCAATAAAATCTGTAAGCAGTGCCTCGAATCTTTTTATATCCAGATTATCTATTCTGGTAACAAGCATCTCTTTCACATTAACCTTGTCATGAAACTTTTCTACAAAGGAGCCTTTTTTCTCATCTATATGTTTTATTACTTCTTTTGTAAGGAGGTATTTGATGTGATAGGTGAGGTTTTCTGAAATAAGTCCTATGAGAGGTATCTTCTTTATCTTGCCTGCTTTAAACCTATGCTCCACTATCTCGTCTACAGCCCTTTCAACCTCTTCTTTCCATTCAACACCTTCCAGCACCAGAGCAAAATCTTTGGCAGAGATAAGCTCTCTTTCAATGGTCTTTGCAATGCCGGCTGCTATTTCTTTTCTTCTTTTCGGGATGAGGCCCTGAAGTTTATAACCCAAGAGGTTTACAGGTGTGTAAGGTCTGAAGAGCATCTTTATTGCCACATAATTCGTGAACCAGCCTATGACTGCCCCTGTAATTGGCGGAATAAATATCTTGTAATCCATAAAAAGTTATTCTTGATTGCACAGATTTTAAACAATATCCCTCCTCATTATTGAATCTGTGTAATCTGTCTTTATAATCAGTGTAATCGCATATTAAAATCTCTTTTTCGCTATCTCCTCCTGATAATACTTCTTATACAACACCTCCCATTCCTTACTTCCTTCCGGGATAGGTCTTGATATTGACCTTATCTTTCCCCTCACCATGTCGTCCACTACATCTTCTATCTTTAAATAATCCGCAATGCTCTTTTTTGTTTCGTGCAAAACCTTGTCCTCATCTACAAAGTCAACAAGGTCGTCTTTCCAGATTCCATCGGTTATAAGATGCGCAAGATGCGATATCCTGTCTTCTGAAAGCCTCATAGGACAATACTCCTTTCTTTGGCCAGCTTTCCCTTTATAAGACTAAACATCTTGCGGTAATCCATGCGGCCTGCCTCAATCTCTTTGGTATGCCCCTTTATTATCTCTTCAACCTCTCTGTCGAGTTCGTCTTCGGCCTTAAGGTCATTGAGAAAGATGTCGGTAATCCTGTGCAGTACCGTCTCTTCGTTGGCCTTGAGAATAATAAGCTCTTTTGCCTTTAAAGTATTCAGTATACTCTTGGAAATCTTTTCAACCTGCTCTTTTGAAAGCCGCATTAAGCACCTCGATAATTTTTTGAGACTAAAAAATAACACACCTTGCGAGGGTTTTGCAATGACTATTGACAAAACAATAATTTTTAGTCTATATTGAAAAACATTTAGAGGTTAAGAATGGTAAGAAGACAAAAAGACTACATCTGTCTTATCTTTGGAGTAATACTTATCATAGTTGGAGTGATAGCGCTCATCTACCCTGAGATTACATTTAAAAGGACGAAAACTATAAAACTCGGCCCCGTAAGCGTAGAAGAGCCGCAAAAAAAGATATTTAATATCTCGCCCTATATTGCTGTTGGTCTTATCGGAGGCGGGGTGGTATTGATTTATATAGGCATGAAGAAATAAATTACGCTTTGTAATTCGTGGATATCCGTTGCAAATCAATAAGGCGTAGATCTCAAACTTGAAATTAAAAATTTACAATCTTTTAAGCGAGGTGCGGTTATGCAAAAGATTAGAACGATGTTTATTTTAAAGCCTGTTGCACTGTATCTGGCATTTGCCTTTTTTCTCATTGCCAGCATACCTCAAAATTCCTGGGCATATCTCGTGGATTCACAAGCTTTAAATTATTCCAGAGAGGCT
>JACRML010000007.1 GCA_016214995.1 Deltaproteobacteria bacterium | reverse complement strand
TTCTGCAAATGCGACATGCGCTGCATCTGCCACTCCAAACCCTGTCTTAACCAATTCTTCAGCCCGTTCCCTTGCCTTTTCTCTATTCGCTTTTATTGGTTTCCCCAGTTTTTCTAAAAAGGTTAAAAGTTCTACACGTTCAAAAATATCAGGAATGGCGTTCAATTCTTTAATATGAACCGGAGAAACAAGCAGTGTATAACCACCTTGCTTTACTTTTGATAATATGAGGTTAACAGCCTCGGTCTCTATTTTTATTCTTATATAGCGCTGTTCGTCGAAAGGTCTGCTTAAAGTACAAACATCAAGATATAAGGATATGGACATTACATCACGTCCTTTATGCTGCAAGTCTTTAAAATAACAATATCAAAACTGCTTGATAAAAATCAAGCCGTTTAATATTGATATATTGCAAGTAGTTAATATCTTGGCGCAACCAAAGAAAGACCACATCCTTGACATACTTATTAAATTAGTTGATGCATTTGAAGGTGAGATTTTTGATTTCGGCCATAAGGCAAGCATAAAGGAACTGCGGGAGGCCTTTATGACTTCTGTTTGAACTGATTTAGGAATGATTGCGGAATTAAAGTCTAACAGGAGGTCTAAGCTTTCTAATTCATCAAGGTGGATAATTGGGCCAGCATCACAAATAGCAGCTATTTGGCTGTCATTCTTTGCCATGCAGTCCCCATTCAACATCTTCCTTAATGAACTTTTCCATTAGTTCAAGCTTGCGTGTGTCCAGAAAACGACGCAAGGCCTCTAAAACTATGTCATCTTCGTTCTTGAACCAGCCTTTATCTACAAGAGATTTTATCTCCTTATATACTTGATCTGGCAGTTCTGTGCAAATTGATTTCATAAGTCCTCCGACAATTTAAGTTTTGCCGCTCTTTTTTTAGAATTTTATCTTCAATGCAGAGCAATAGTCAACTATTTCTTTTGAACGATATGATGAGAAAAAACGCGGCTGACTGTCAACCCCATTGCCAGCTACAATGTAATCTGAAGCATCTAAACGAAGGGACTTCTAACGTGGTAAAAATCCTACAGGTGGTGGTGAGGTGAAATGGAATTTTCTATTGTGCAATCTCTATAAGTTTCTTTCTCAGTTTTGCCAGCGCTTTGCCCCTGTGGCTTATGCGGTTTTTAATATCAGGAGAGAGTTCCGCCATTGTCTTGCCATATTCCGGAACATAAAAAAGAGGGTCATAGCCGAATCCGCCTGCGCCTTTTGGCTCAAGCGCTATCAGCCCGTCGCAATTGCCCTCAAATGTTTCTTCCTTTCCTGCATGGGAAACAAGCGCAATGACACACCTGTAGCTGGCATGCCGCTTTTCAAGGGGAAGGTCGTTTAATTCTTTAAGCAGCTTCCTGTTATTTTCTTCATCTGTTGCATTTTCACCGGCATATAGTGCGGAGAATATTCCCGGTCTTTTGCCGAGCGCCTCCACCTCAATGCCTGAATCATCGGCCAGAGCTGCCATATTCAGAAGTCGGGCTACAAATCTCGCCTTTTTCAAAGCATTTTCTTTAAAATTTTTTCCATCTTCAATGGGGGTTGGAATATCAGGAAAGTCATTCAGGGTGAGGACCTCTAACTTGAGGTCTTTTAGTATCTCTTTAATCTCCTTAGCCTTGCCCTTATTGCTGGTTGCAATTACAATCTTCATAAAATGCAATTATATAAAAAAGAATCTTCAATAACTTTTATTTCTCAAAAAGTTTTTTATATTTTCCATATCCTTCCTTTTCCAAATCCTCTTTTGGAATAAAGCGAAGGGCTGCCGAGTTCATGCAGTAGCGGAGTCCAGCAGGTTTTGGGCCGTCAGGGAATAGATGGCCGAGATGAGAACCTGCCTGCTTGCTGTGCACCTCTGTCCGTACCGTAAAAAGGCTTCTATCCTCTTTTTCTACAATATTTTCCGGCTCAAGCGGTTTTGTAAAACTTGGCCAGCCTGTACCTGAATCAAATTTATCAAGGGAACTGAAGAGTGGTTCTCCTGAGACAATATCCACATAAATCCCTTGTTTTTTATTATCCCAGTATTCGTTGTCAAAGGCCCTTTCTGTGCCATTTTCCTGCGTAACCTTATATTGCAGGGGAGTTAACTTTTTCTTTAGCTCGTCTACGGATGGTTTGCTGTATTTCTTTTGCTCTGCGTTCTTCACCTCTGCCTTGCCTCCCCATATCTTTTCAAGATACCGGTCTCTGCCTGAATTATATCTATAGAATTTATAACGGATGGGATTTTTCTCATAATATTTTTGGTGGTAATCTTCTGCCTTATAAAATGTTGTAGCTGGTTTGATTTCCGTAACAATCTGTTTATCAAACTTGCCTGATTTTTCCAGTGTTGTCTTTGATTTTTCAGCCATATGTTTCTGGTCTTCATTATGGTAAAAAATGGCTGTTCTGTATTGAGTGCCTATATCCACAAACTGCTGATTGGCAGTGGTTGGATCAATGTTTCTCCAGAAGACATCCAAAAGCTCTGAATAGGCAACCTGAGCAGGGTCATAGAGTATTTCAATAGCCTCTGTATGGCCTGTAGCCCCTGAAGATACTTCCTCGTAAGTAGGGTTTTTATCATGGCCGCCAGTGTATCCCACAGTAACGGATATTACTCCCTTTAATGAAACAAAAGGAGGCTCCATGCACCAGAAACAACCGCCTGCAAAGGTTGCCTTCTCACGCTTGCCAGCAGGAGCATTAAGATTATTGTTCGTATTTTCCGCATATGCCATACTTATTCCTCCCAGAAACACGCCAATTATAAGACCGCATAATAATATTCTCTTCATGTAAATAGTATAGCTCTTTTGGAAACATTTTGCCACTCAGCATGCTCTTCATGCTCTTTGGGATAAATAGAGGCGGCGACCATTAAATTTTTATCATTAGCTTGAAAATGATTAATGGGCGTATAGATATATAACGGCAAAACCACTTGTCAAGCCTTATAAAAACCTGTATTATAGCAGCAAAATCAGGTAGGTAGAAAAATCATGAATACCAAAAAGTGAATAAGTCAAAGACTTGAGACCTTTGAAAAATGCCCCTTCTTTGCATTCCCACGAAAGTGGGAATCCAGAAGGCATCGAAAACAATAGATTCCCGTTCCCCGATTGAGACTTTCGAGGACAAGTTTTACAGGAATGACCATTAAGACCATTCAGGGTGAAATTCAAAGGTCTCGACTTATGAACGTTTGGCAGGGGCTGTCATGTCTCTAAAACAAATAGAGAATATACTCTCTGAAAAACTCAATGACCTTAAGGTAAAAGGAACTTTCAAGGGAGATAAAAAGGTCATCACAGGCATTATAGAGGCAAAGGATGGTTTTGGCCCGCGCTATCTGCTCGTTGGACATGGAGAAAAAGAATTTTTAAGGATGAACTCCAACTCATACCTGGGCCTCTCCTTAAATAAAGATGTTATACAGACTGAGGAAGATACTGCGAGAAGATTCGGCGCAGGCCCTGGCGCTGTCCGTTTCATCAGCGGCACTTATGCGCCTCATGTGAAACTGGAAGAAAGATTGGCCCGCTTTCACAATCGGGAATCAGCAATGGTCTTTAGCTCTGCATATTCAACGGTTATGGGAGTGCTTCCTCAGTTTATTACTGAAGAAACCCTCGTAGTGAGCGACGAGCTGAATCACAATTGCATTATTAATGCCATCAGGCTGTCGAAACCAGCAAAAAAGGCAATATACCGGCATCTTGATATGACAGAACTGGAGAGCATACTCAAGGAAAATATGAGTCAGGCAAAAAGAGTGTTGGTTATCACTGATGGCATATTCAGCATGAGGGGAGATTATGCGCCGTTAGACAGGATTGCAGAAATATGCAAAAGGCATGAAACAGGATATGAGGAAGGTGTTATTACAGTCGTTGATGATTCACACGGTGTCGGCGCATTTGGCAAGACAGGGAGGGGAACAGAGGAATATACAGGAGCAAAGGCAGATATACTTGTTGCAACACTGGGAAAGGCTTTGGGAGTTAACGGCGGTTATGTGGTTTCAGGCAAGGCAGTAATAAACTATCTAAGAGAAACAGCGCCGTTTTACATCTATTCAAATCCTATTACCCCTTCTGAGGCAGGGGCGGCAATAAAGGCTCTTGAAATTCTTGACAGCCATGAGGGAATAAAGCTTCTCGAAAGACTGAAAAGACTTACAGTCCATTTACGGGAAGGATTGAATCAACTTGGATATGAAACTATCTCAGGCGAGCATCCCATTGTCCCACTCATGGTGAGGGATACACAAAAGACTTCTGAAATGGTTAAGTATCTTTTTGACAACGACATTTTGGCCACAGGCCTGAATTTTCCTGTTGTCCCGAAAGGAGATGAAGAGATAAGGTTTCAGGTATCTGCCAGCCACACAGAAAGGGATATTGATTATCTTTTGAATATTTTAAAACGATTTAAAGAGGGCAGATGAAGTTTAATATTTGTTGCCATGTGTTTAGCAGTTTGTTGAAAAACTCAACAATTGCTGATTACACAGATTAAAGATTAGATTACACAGACTAAACTCCTTGAAATATCTGTATAATCATTTTTTCTAATCTGTATAATCAAGGCTGTTGAAAAAGTATGTATTTACGCACCAAGTTGTCATTCCCGCGAAAGCGGGAATCCATAACATATTGATTTTACAGACACTGGATTCCCGATAAAAACTTCGGGAATGACATAAAGAGAGTTTTTCAACAACCCTTTAGAATAAACTTGCTATGCGCTTTCAATAAAAATCTGGTCAGGGTCTTCAAGATATTGGATTACTTTGTTTAAAAACTGTGCCGCCTCTGCGCCGTCAATAACCCTGTGGTCAAATGTCAGAGAAAGAGAAACCACTTTCCTTATTACAATCTGGCCGTCCTTTACCCACGGCCTGTCTGAAATCTTACCTGTGCCAAGGATTGCGACATCAGGATAATTTATGATGGGTGTTGCATAAGTGCCGCCGAATGAGCCGAAGTTGGAGATTGTAAATGTGCTTCCCTTGAGCTCTTCCAGTTTTATCTTTCTCTCCTTTGCCTTTTCGCTCAACTCCTGAAGTTCCTTTGCCAAGTCTAAAATTGTCTTTTTATCAACACCTTTTACAACCGGCACCATCAGGCCTTCGGGCGTATCAACAGCAACGCCGATATTAAAATATTTTTTGACTATTATCTCTTCGCCTGCCTCATCAACAGATGCATTGAGCATAGGATGTTCTTTTAAGGCATGTTGTGCTGCTTTCATAAAAAAAGGTAAAAATGTAAGTCGTATCTTCTTCGCCAGAGCAATCTTTTTTTCCTTTTCCCTGAGCCGCCAGAGCGCTGAAACATCGGCATCGTCCATGCCGGTAACAAATGCAGCAGTCTTCATGCTGGCTAAAAGGTTTTTTGCAATGCTCCGCCTTACGCCCTTTATCTGCACCCTTTCGATAGAGCCAAATTGGTCTTTTGTTAAATCCTTTGCTCCGCCCGATGCCTTTACCACATCATCCTCTGTTATCCTCCCCATCGGGCCGGCGCCTTTTATCTTTTCAATATTTATGCCAAGCCTCTTTGCAAGATTTCTGACAGCAGGGGTAGCTAAAATTTCTTCTGCCTCCGGCAGGCGGCCTACAACTCCAAAGGATTTCTTCTCTTCCTTCCCCCCCTCTTCTATTTTCTCAACAATAGTAAGCAGCGCATCGCCTACCTTTGCAATCT
>JACRML010000017.1 GCA_016214995.1 Deltaproteobacteria bacterium | reverse complement strand
TCAGATAATTCTTCTATGGTAGTTTTTTTGTGTTCAAACAAGTCAAAGTAGATTTTTTGCAAAACTTGAGCTTGTAAAAACGGGAGATTGTTAGGAGTAGCTATTTTTTCTTTTACTACGGTAGACATCGTTTTTTGGGTAAAAATAGTCAAAAATATTTTGCTTTGCTTCTGTCTTTTTAAAAAACAGCATTCCTTATAACGTCTGGCAAAAATATGCAGTGGTGTCGCGAACTCAAATAGACTAATGCTCTTATGAGCAACACCATTGAGCGAGTATTTACATTGTTAGTTCCAGCGTCATGCTTTTACGTGTTATGTGCCGGCACATAATTCGTTTATATCCGAAACTGTTTCGTCTATACTCCTGATTTAGAGTGATGTCCGAAGTCTTTCGGATATCCCAACTCTGGCGATATTTATATCAGTAAAGATAATTCGTTTATATTAGTTTGCTCAATGCCCATGCTCCTTATGTTCAATAGCTCTGAAAAGCTGGCCGGTAATGCAGCCGTTGCATTCTGCCTGAAGTGTAGTATAGAAGATGTGGTGGTCTTTGGCAAGTTTTTGGTTTATCAAATCAAGGATTTCACCCCTGCGGCTCTGCGCCTCTTTTTTTATATCAATATGAGCGCTCATTGCATGGATGTTTGAACAGATGCTCCATACATGAAGGGTATGGATGCCTTGCACGCCATCTATGGCTTTTATATCCTCAACAATCTTTTTAATATCAATCTCTTTTGGCACACCCTCCAGAAGGATATGGGCTGACTCCAGAATTATCTTAACCGCGCCGATGATAATGATAATGCCTATACCGATGCTTATGAGCGGGTCGGCGGCAAACCAGTTTGTATAATAAATTATTATGCCGCTTATAATAACGCCAACGGATGCCGCAGCATCCCACACAACATGGAGGTATGCGCTTCGTATATTCAAATCTTCATGACTATGCCCTTTGAGCCATGACGCAACGATGATATTAACTGCAAGACCGACAAACGCCACAACCATTGTTCCTATGGCTCTGACTTCTGGCGGAGATACTAATCTTTGATATGCCTCATAAAATATAATGAGCGATACAAACAAGAGTGTTACGCCGTTTATAAATGCGGCAAAGACCTCGCTCCTGTGCCAGCCGTATGTTCTTGTTTCAGTGGCCGGCATGGCGCATATGTAAAGGGCAAGCCAACTTAAGGCGAGGGCAAATACATCCATGAATACATGGGCAGAATCGGAAAGCAGCGCAAGGCTGTTAAACAAAAAACCGCCGATGAGTTCTGCGAAAAAGGTGATTGCTGTAAGAAGAATGGCGAGCTTGAATCTGCCTCTTAATTCTATGTCAATGTGGGTGCTTGCCATATGAAAAGATAAGGTTGAGGTTAAGGTTAAGGCTAAGAAATTACCCAATTGGTAATTCAAGGCTTCGGCATTGATGATTCTCAACCTCGACCTAAACCTTAACCTGTTTTTCCGGTATTATCCATATACTTTCTTTCTTCAAAGATACTGTTATAGTTTTGCCTTTACTGAGTTTCAGTTTTCTATATGCAAAGTTCGGGATTTCTATTTTAAATGTCGCATCCCTGTCTTGTATCTTGAAATATATGGTATGACTGGCTCCCTTTCCGAGAGTCGTCAAAACCTCGCCTTCCAACAGATTATCCTGGACCTTTTTATCTATGGGTTTGTCGGGTCTTATAATCATAATCTCTTCGGGTCTTATTCCAAATGTTATATTATCGTCAACTTCCAGATGCTCCTCATCATGTCGTATAGATGCCTTAATCTCTCCTAATTCGGGGTTTTTTATCACCGCTGTTGCGCCGTTCAAAGATACCACTCTCCCGCTGAAGATATTCCTTGCGCCCAAAAACTTTGCAACATTTTTTGTTTTTGGCTTATAAAATACATCTTCCCTTGCGCCGAACTGTTCAAGCCTGCCGTTGTTTATTATGGCTATATTATCCCCCATAACAAATGCCTCCTCAAGGTCGTGGGTAACAAAGAACGTTGTTATGGGGTATTTCTGGTGTATGAGCAACAGGTCTGCCCTGAGCTTTTCCCTGACCTGATAGTCAAGGGCTGAAAACGGCTCATCCAGGAGAAGTATCCTCGGTTCTGCTGCAAGCGTTCTTGCAAGGGCTGCTCTCTGCTTCTGCCCGCCTGACAGCTCCTTTGGAAATCTGTGTTCAAGCCCGCCAAGCCGCATAAGGTCAAGAAGCTCTTCTACTTTTGTCTTGATTTTATTTTTAGGCAAGCTGTTTATGCCATAAGCGATATTCTCAAAAACAGTCATGTGTGGAAAAAGGGCGTAATCCTGAAACAGGTAGCCTATTTTTCTATCCCTTATGGGGACATTTATTCCGGTTTCTGAATTAAAAACCTCTCTTTCTTCAATTCTGACAAAGCCTTTATCAGGTTTTATAATGCCGGAGATTAAATTTAACAAGAGGCTCTTGCCGGCGCCTGATGGGCCAAACAAAACAGCCATGTTTTCCTCAATGGAAAACCCCATATCAATTGAAAAGTCACGGAAATGCTTTTTGAGTTGAAAAGAAAGAGACATATCGCTTTGCTCCATTGAAAAATGAAGATTGCAAAATGCAAATTCATCTTAAAATTTTCAATCTTCAATTTGCAATGAACTAATACCTGCCTTTGGTAAAACGGTTTACAAAATAAATAACTGAAAATGAAAACAGCGTTATAATTCCTACAAGGATGTTTGCCAAATTTGTGTTTCCCATCTGCACCGCATCGTATATGGCAATAGGGATAGTCTGCGTTATGCCTGGGATATTTCCTGCAACCATAAGAGTTGCGCCGAATTCGCCTGTTGCCCTTGCAAATGCTATGATGCTGCCAGCCGCTATTCCTCTCCAGGCCAGAGGAATTGTTATGGTCTTCAATACATCCCACTCTGTTTTGCCCAGAAGCCTTGCCGCATTTTCCAGATTTTTATCCACCCCTTCAATTGCAGCTCTTGCCGGTCTTACAAATAGTGGAAGGGATGCCACAAATGCCGCAACCACAGCAGCCTTCCATGTAAACACAAGGGTTATACCTAATGTGTCTTCAAGAAATCTTCCCAGAGGGCTGGCTCTTCCCAGAAGCACAAGCAGATAGTATCCTAAAACAGTTGGGGGAATTACGAGCGGCTGCATGATAAGGGCATCCAGAACACCTTTGCCATAAAATTCCCTTCTTGCCATGAGCCATGCCAGGCAAAGCCCTATAATTATGGAAAAAAAGGTGGCAACAAAAGAAACCTTTAAGGTAAGGTATAGGGGGAATAAGTCTATCATTAAAATTCTCCGTAAAATAGCGATTAAAAACCTCGCTATTTTACATCTTCCACTTGCAATTGCTTCGCAGCAAGTGGAGCCAGCCGATTTGCCTGCTCTCCGATAGAGACACTCGGGGACAGGCATACTTCGTTATCGGACAATTTTTACTCCTCACCGTATCCTCCCCCTGTCCCCCTCCATGAGGGGGATAAAGGGGGAGGTCTCGTCGTAAATAACACACCCCTTTAGTCCCCTCTCGAGAGGGGATTTAGGGGTGTGTTGTCTAACAGGCAACTTGCAGGTTTCTCCAAAAATCAAAGTCTATTTTGGGGATTCTCCCGGTAGAAGGAAACCGTATTTTTTCATGATTGGCCTGCCTATAGGGCTGTTTACATAGTGTATAAATTCCCTTGCCTCTTTTTCAGCCTTTGTCTTTTTTATCACAGCCGCCGCCTGATTGATAGGGTTATGAAGAGTATTGTCAATAGGCATATAGGTTATTTCAGACACATTGGCAACCGATAATGCAATAATGCCAACAGGCACATCTCCTGTCTGGAGGTACTGCAATGCCTGTCTTATATTTTCGCCATAAACAAGTTTGGGTTTAAGTTTATCCCATAATTCAAGTTTTAGCAGTGCCTCTTTTGCGGCAATGCCATAAGGTGCATGGTCTGGATTGGCAATAGAAATCTTTTTAATAGACGGGTCAAGGAGGTCTTCAAGTTTTTTTGCATTCACTGAAGTTCCCTGCTTACTACCTGCGGGGACAAGTATTTTTCGTTGGCAGCAAAAAAAATATCAAATGGGGCGCCGTTTTCTATTTGCCTGGCAAGCATGCCTGTGGAACCGAATGACAGTACAACCCTCGTGCCGGTATTTATCTCAAATTGTTTTGCTATTTCCTTTAATGCAAAAGAAAGGTCGCTGGCGGCGGCGACTGCGAGGGGTTTTGTCTCTGCGTAGGCAAGAGGCAAGGAGTAAGAGGCAAGGAGCAAGAGGCAAGAGGCAATAGGTAAGAGGCAAGAGGCAAGAGGCAAGAAACAAGATGCAAGATTCAAGATGCAAGATAGAGAAGATTCTGTTTTTTCTTGTTTCTGACTTCGTGCTTCTAACTTCTGGCTTCTTCTAGTCATTCCTCCTTCAATCTCCTGGTCATCAAATCCATAACTGCATCCTTTGGCGATTTATTTTCATACAGGACGCGGTATACTTGCTCTGTAATCGGCATTTCCACACCATGCTTTTTGGCAAGCGCATATGCTGCCTCTGCGGTTTTTACGCCTTCTGCCACCATTTTCATCTCCGACAGAATGTCAGGAAGTTTTCCTCCTTTTCCTATCAACATGCCGACAGACCTGTTTCTGCTCAACTCGCCTGTGCATGTCAGAACAAGGTCGCCAAGCCCGGATAACCCCGCAAATGTTGCAGCGTAGCCGCCCATGCTAACTCCAAGCCTTGAAATCTCTGCAAGGCCTCTGGTTATTAGCGCCGCTCTTGCATTCATGCCCAACCCCAGTCCATCGGATATTCCGGCCGATATGGCGATGACATTCTTTAACGCGCCGCCAAGTTCCACGCCTATCATGTCGTCATTGGTGTAAACCCTGAAAGAGCTGGTGTTGAAAATCTGCTGCACCTTTTCCCCCGCCGCCTTTTTATTAGATGCAACACAAATAGCGGTCGGGAGTTTCCGGCTTACCTCTTTTGCAAAGGTCGGTCCTGAAAGCACTGATAGATTTTTATGCATAGCCTTCGGAAGGGTTTGCTTTAAAATCTGAGATACGGTTAACAGGGTTTTCTGCTCAATCCCCTTTGAGGCGCTCACGACTATTGCATCTTTAGGCAAGAAAGGGATCGCTTTTTGGAATACGTCTCTTACGCCGTGAGACGGGATTACACATACAATAACAACCCTGCCTTTTACAGCCTCTTCTATAGAATTTACAGGTGTTATATTTTGGGCAAGCTTTATGCCAGGCAGAAAAAAGGTGTTTTCTCTCGTTTTTAATACGATATGATATAATTCTTCTTCCCTTATCCAGAGGCTTATATCAAAGCCTTTTTCAGCCAGAATATTGGCAAGGGTTGTTCCCCAACTTCCGGCGCCAAGGACGCAAATCTTTTCCATGTCAATTCTCCTTAAGAGCTACTGGGATATTCTTTTTCTCTCTTGCCTCTATTGCATCCAGCCTTATCTTTATGACCCCCGGGTTGGGATAGCTTTTTTCCAGTTCCTTATAAAGCGTTATGGCCTCTGCAAGGTTTCCTGTCTCTTCAATGCAAACGGCCTTGCCGAGTTGCGCCTCATAAGCGTATTGACTGTTTGGGTATAATGAAACTACCATTTCATATGCCTTTATAGCCTCTTTGTAATTACCCTCCAAATAATAGGTATTTGCTATCTCATAATAAACCTTAGGGCCAAGTTCAGAAGATGGAGGGTTTTTGATAATTTCCTGAAGTTCAATCCTTGCCTGTTTGATGTCAGTGAGTTTAAGATACGCCATTGCTATCTGATATTGAAAATTGTTGCTCCGAGCCCCGCCCGTATTTTTTATCAGCCATTGATATTCTCCTATTGCCTTTCTATAATCGCCGCTTTTTACATATATCTCTGCTATATCCTGCCGTGCCATTACTATCTCTTTGCTGTTTGGATACAGGAGCATCAGTGCCGCATATGCATTCATGGCCCTTCTAACGTCCTTTAGATAAAGGTTATAGATAAGGCCAATCTTATACTGACTCGCAGAGGCATACTGGCTTTCCGGATATTTGGTTACAATAGTGTTGTAACTCGCAATAGCCTTTACATATGAGCGTTGAGCGAAAAGATCTTCTGCCTTTTCATATGCAGGCGTGGCTGTGTCATGGGAGCAGCCGATAACTGCCGTGAGCAGTAAAAACAGAGGTAAGAGGCGAGACGCAAGAGACAAGAAACAAGATGCAAGATGCAAGATGCAAGATTTTTTCCTGTTTCTTACTTCTAACTTCTTACTTCTAATTTCTGACTTCTTGCTTCTGACTTCTCTCATTCCTCTCCCTCTTCCTCTTTCTCCGCAATCGGTGCAATACCTGTTACCCTTTCATCTTTTTCAACATCTATCAGTTTTACGCCCTGTGTATTTCTGCCGATTACAGATACACCTTTCATTGCTATCCTTATAATCTTTCCGATGTCGGTGGTAATCATAAGTTCATCTTCGCCGCTTACCTGTGCAATGCCGACAACAGGGCCGTTCTTCTCTGTTATCTTTATATTTATTATTCCCATGCCGCCGCGCAGCTGGCTTCTGTATTCTTTTATCTCTGTCCTTTTGCCGTAACCCCTTTCGGTTACCGTCAGGATAGTTTTACCCTCTTCAAGCGCCTCCATGGAAACAACCTTATCATCTTTGCCAAGGTTTATTGCCCGAACCCCTCTTGCAACTCTTCCCATGTCTCTTACCTGCGATTCATTGAATCTTATTGCCTGGCCGTCTCTTGTGCCGAGGAATATTTCTTTAGAACCATCGGTAAGTCTTGTTGCAATAAGTTCATCTCCTTCATCCAGGCCGAGTGCGATCAGGCCGCCTGAACGGATATTGGCAAAGACTGTCAGGTCTGTCTTTTTTATTACACCGTGTTTTGTGGCCATAACAATGAATTTGCCTTGGGTAAATTCTTTGACCGAAAGAAATGCAGTCATTTTTTCGCCTTGAGAAAGATTTAAGAGATTTACAATCGCCTTGCCCTTTGCGGCGGGGCCTGCCTGAGGGATGTCATAGACCTTGAGTGAATACGCCTTGCCCTTGTCTGTAAAAAAAAGTATGTAACTGTGGGTAGATGCAACAAACATATTTTCCACAAAGTCTTCTTCTTTTGTCGTCATACCTATCTTGCCTTTGCCTCCGCGTTTTTGTGTTCTGAACAGGCTTGTCGGATTTCTCTTGATGTATCCGCCGTGGCTGATGTTCACCATCATGTCCTCTTCGGCAATGATGTCTTCCATGGTTATCTCGCCGGTCTTTTCAATAATCTCTGTTCGCCTTTCATCGCCAAATTGCTTTCTAATCTCCTTAAGCTCATTGACAATGACCTCTATAAGAAGTTTTTCACTTGCCAGTATCTCCTCAAGCCTTTTTATCAGCTTTAAAACCTCCTTATATTCTTCGATAATCTTTTCTCTCTCAAGCGCAGTGAGCCTCTGGAGTCTCATATCAAGGATTGCCTGCGCCTGAATTTCAGAGAGTTTGAACTTATTCATCAGGCCTTCTTTGGCCTCTTGCGGACCCTTGCTCTTTCTTATAAGGCTTATGACAGCATCAAGATTATCTAACGCAATCTTCAAGCCTTCTAATATGTGCGCCCTTTCCTTTGCCTTTTTAAGTTCAAAGATTGTCCTTCTTGTTACAACCTCTTTTCTGAACCGTACAAATTGCTGAAGAAGTTCTTTGAGGTTTAAAACACGCGGCTGGCCGTCCACAATGGCAAGATTGATAATGCCGAAGGTGCCTTGCATCTGAGTATGCAAAAACAGATTATTGAGGACAACCTCTCCAACTTCATCCCTTTTTAAATCAACAACAATTCTCATTCCGTCCCTGTCAGACTCATCCCTTATATCTGAAATGCCTTCAATCTTCTTATCCCTTACCAGTTCGGCAATTTTTTCAATGAGTTTTGCCTTGTTGACCTGATAAGGTATTTCAGTTATGACAATGGCCTGTTTGTTTGTCCTCGGATTTTTCTCAATCGATGCCCTTGCACGCATCTGTATAATGCCGTCTATCACCTCTGAAAGGTTATGAGGGGGCATATTTGTTGCCATGCCAACAGCAATGCCTGATGAGCCGTTTACAAGCAGATTTGGGAAGGCAGCGGGCATGACAAGCGGTTCTTTTAAAGAGTCATCATAGTTGGGACCCCAGTCAACGGTTTCTTTTTCTATATCAGCCAGAAGTGCGCCGGCAAGTCTTGACATTCTGACTTCCGTATATCGCATAGCGGCTGGCGAATCTCCGTCAACAGAGCCGAAGTTACCCTGACCGTCTATCAACGGATATCTAAGGGAGAAGTCCTGCACCATCCTTGTTATTGCATCATATACTGCTGTATCTCCGTGCGGATGATATTTGCCGATTACATCTCCAACCACACGGGCGGATTTTTTGTATGGCTTATTCCATTCAACGCCCATCTCATGCATGGCATAAAGAATTCGCCGGTGAACAGGTTTTAAGCCGTCCCTTACATCAGGCAATGCCCTTCCCACAATGACGCTCATTGCATAGCCCAGATATGATTTTTTCATCTCATCTTCAATATAAACCGGAATCTTTTCTTGTGACATTGAACCTCCAAAATTCAAATAGAGGAAATAGAAATCAGAAATTAGGAATCAGGAATTAGTCCTCTTTCCTCTTTTCTATTTCCTGTTTCCTGTTTTTTATCCCTGATATAATAAGGTGGAATTATAAGGCTGTCAAGATTATAAAGGAAATTATAAAGGAGATAAGATTGCCTATTTGCTCTCTTTGCGATTCTATAGTATATTTAAAGCTGGTATGGAACTTTTTGAGAAAAAGATTAAGAGGGAGGAAGGAAAGATAAGCCCTCTTGCAGACAGGATGAGGCCAAGGAACATAAAAGAGGTTGTTGGTCAGAGGCATTTGCTGGGAGCAGGAAGGTTTATAACAAGGCTCATAGATAAAAAGGAACTCATATCTTTAATCCTCTGGGGGCCTCCGGGAACCGGCAAAACAACCCTTGCCAATATTATTGCCAATGCAGCAGGCGTAAATTTCGTATCTTTTTCAGCAGTGCTTTCAGGGGTAAAGGATATAAGGGCGGTAATAGACGAGGCAAAAGATGAGTTAAGGCTGCGCAATCGCAGGACAATACTTTTCGTAGATGAGATACACAGGTTTAACAAGGCGCAGCAGGATGCATTTCTCCATTATGTGGAGGACGGCACCATAACCTTAATTGGCGCTACAACAGAAAACCCATCCTTTGAGGTCAATGCCCCGCTTTTGTCCAGATGCAAGGTATTGGTCCTTGAACAGCTTGTGTCCGAGGATTTAAAAATTATCATAAAAAGGGCTCTGGAAGATAAGGAAAGAGGTATTGGAAATCTAAATATCTTGCTTAATGAAGCTGCCATGGATTTTCTGGCCGATTATTCACAGGGGGATGCCAGGGCAGCGCTCAACGGATTAGAGGCGTCTGTTATGATAACCCAGCCTGATAAGGACGGCATTCGCATTATTACTCTTGAGGCAATGCAGGAGGCGGTTCAGAAGATGGCGCTTTTGTATGACAAGGGCGGCGAGGAACATTACAATGTAATCTCGGCGTTCATAAAATCCATGAGGGGAAGCGACCCTGATGCAGCCCTTTATTGGCTTGCAAGGATGCTGGAGGCAGGTGAAGACCCCCTGTTTATTGTCAGAAGAATGGTTATATTTGCATCAGAGGATGTTGGTAATGCAGACCCCCATGCCATATCTGTTGCTATTGCTGTGAAGGATGCAGTAGATTTTGTGGGCATGCCCGCAGGGTGGATTCCCCTTGCCCAGGGCGTTACATATCTTGCCGCAGCACCCAAGAGCAATGCCTCGTATCTGGCGTATTTAGAGGCTTTGGAAGATGTAAAGAAAAAAGGCGCCCTGCCTGTTCCTCTACACATCAGAAATGCGCCGACAGGGCTTATGAAAAAACTCGGGTATGGAAAAGGGTATAAATATCCACATAATTTTGAGGGCGCAAAGGTAGAGCAGGATTATTTGCCGGATGTCTTGAAAGGAAGGAAATATTATAAAAAGAAGGGGTAATTTTGTTCTCTATTTTCTTTAGATGGCACAGCGGTTGTCTCCCTCGCCCTCAGGGAGAGGGTTGGGGTGAGGGTGGGGTTTGCACACGATGTAATATAGGCCGTTTACAATCTCGTGTTTTTAATCTTTGTGTCAGCGGAAGCACCCAAATAAATAACTACGTATTCACCGGCAATCGTTACCCTGCCCGACTTTGTAGGATGTTTATATTGGCCGAACAACTCTTTTATTCTGGCATTTCCGCTTAACGGTTCGGGGCTTGATCCGGTGTTTTTTTATTTTTAAATCTTCCACCCTCTAAGTTTGTTTGCTTCTCTGATGAAATTTATATTCGGTCTGTCGTTCACTGCTGGCGGAACATTTATGATTGGTCGTAGGTCTTTCATAAACTTGTCCATTCCACCGTCAAAACCAATTTCTTTGAGCTTATTCATTTCGTTCGTATTCACGATGATTTGATATTGCTCATTGAAAGTTACAAGTCCTTTGTCGTATGCACGATGATATAAAGCCGAAAGTGATATGCCGTTAGCTGTGTCATCAGTTGAATCATTGTAGCTAACAGGAATGATGTGAGCAGCGTCAACAAGTTTCAATTGCATTCCGCTAAATGCACATTTGTTGCTGTATGCTGTCAAAACTCTTGCCTTAAAACTTGTATCGCGAAGTTTTTTGCTTAACTGAATAACCGCTGTCTGCCTTTGCTTGCTTACTTGCTGAATAAGTTCTGCGTTTAATTCAAGAGGCTTGTCTGAAACTTCCGCTAAAACTTTGAAGTCTTTTTTGGAAACTCCGAAGCCGTGTAGTTGTTCTAAACTCTGAACATAGTTCACAAAAAAATCAGGACGAAATGCAATTGCAATTTCTCCATTGCCTTTGTCACAAGGGGAGAAACCATTGATGAGGGCTTTACGCAGAAATTCCTCTCTGATTTGCATTGATGGCGAAAAGCCAAGTTTTCCAGTGTGTTTCTTATAATCAAAACCCGCGAAAACACCAACTTCACTCCACCAGCCAAGTATTAATGTTTTCTCGCCTGTTTTTTGTTCAAAGTGGTCAGCACCCGTAATTTGAATACGATACTCATCTTTTGGTCTTGCTGCACCACCTCCGTGAGTTAAATTCCAAATATAAATTCGGAGTAAATAACTTTCTTCATTGTTGTAAATTTTGATGACAAAAGGATGGTTTGAAATGTCACCAACATATAGCACATTCCAACCGCTATCGTTTATTGATTGAACGATAATATCAAGTAAGTCATACTTTCTGTGCTTTGTCATTTAGTTTATGCTCTGAATAGAAAAGGTCATGTTCTTCTTCAAAACGGATTTTACTTCCTTCTAAATATGGTTCGTTTATTTCTATTGCTATCCATTTCCGATTAAGCAACTCAGCGACATAGCCAGTCGTATTGCTACCAGCAAAAGGGTCAAGGACTAAATCCCCCTCGTTTGTTGTGAACTTAATAAAGAAATCCGCAAAGTCCTTCGGAAATCTTGCGGGGTGTGATTTTATTTCTAATTCTTTGCAACGCCTCATATATTGGCTGTTGCTTTCAGTGTTTGCAAGTTCCAAAAGGTTTGGTGGAATTGCTCCGCCATTATCTGTATTAAATTTTTCAGAAATGTCGTGCCCGCTTGGACGCATTTGTGCTTTGTAGCCATTTTTCAAAAGAGCTTTCATACTGTCGCTGTATGGCTTCAAAACTTTTCTGTTGTCCGATTTTGGATGTTCCGATTTTGAAAGCCACCAAACAACATTAACACTGTCCTTAACTCTTATTCTGCGAACCGTTACCCACTCAGCGGGTGTTGGTAGCCGTGCAGGGTTGTAATGAAAAAAATCTTGTGCAAGAAAAAAGTTTTGCTCTCGGCAAAGTCGCACAAGCAATTCATATTGATAAATGCTTCTTACAGGATGTCCTGGTAAATATGCACCCCCTAGGTCAATTACAAGTGAGCCATCATTTTTAAGCAGACGATGAAACTCTTTTGAGAACTGTAAAAACCAGTCAATGTAATGTTCTTCCAGTTTGTTGCCGTATTCCTTTTGTCGTGTCAGTGCAAAAGGTGGCGAAGTCAGTATGAGATTAACGGAACTGTTGGGTAGTTGCTTCATTATTTCCAAGCTGTCGCCAAGAAATGCTTGTCCGTAGTCCGTGTCGTAATAAGGTGTTAGAGCGATAATTTTTTTCTGTTTTACAGTCATTTTTTATCTGTTGCAAATTTTGCTTCAAATTTAGTCAAAGGTCTGCAATTAATTCTAAATTTTGTCAAAATGTTTATAACACGACAATGTTCACATAGCATTGCCACTAACTTCTTCGTATCCGCATTGCGTATACACCGCTAATTTGGGGGGATAGATGCATTGCGGATTTTTCCCCTTTGGATACCATAATAAGAAAATTGATTTTGATTCTGGCGTAATTGTGAAGCGCTCTGATTAAACCACAGTTTCTGGATACGGGCAAGAAGAAATTATATACAACATGCAGGCAGTTTCAGCAGGCAGTTTCATCTTGACCTTAATCTCAAAAAATGTTAGCAAAGATACCTAAATTTTATTTATATGGAGGAGATAAAGATGTCTGAAATAATTATCGGAGTTATCGGAGGTAGCGGGCTTTATGAGATGGAAGGACTCAGAGCCGTTAAAGAAGTTAAGGTAAAGACACCTTTTGGCAATCCATCTGATGCGTATATGGTGGGTAAACTCGGAGATGCAAAGATGGTGTTTTTACCGAGGCATGGCAGAGGACACAGGCTGTTGCCTTCTGAACTAAACTACAGGGCAAATATATATGGCATGAAAAAACTCGGTGTGGAGTGGATAATATCTGTTTCGGCCGTTGGCAGTATGCGCGAAGACATTAAACCAGGCCATATTGTAGTGGTTGACCAGTTCTTTGACAGAACCAAGGCAAGAGTATCATCATTTTTTGGAAACGGTATAGTTGGGCATGTAGAGTTTGCAGACCCTGTCTGTCCCAATCTGAGCAGAGTTCTGTATGAAGCAGGTCAGGATGTTGGCGCCACCATCCATAAAGGCGGAATATATATATGCATTGAAGGGCCGCAGTTCTCTACAAGGGCAGAGTCTAAGATTTACAGAAAGTGGGGAGTGGATGTTATAGGAATGACAAATATACCTGAAGCAAAACTCGCCAGAGAGGCAGAGATATGCTATGCAACCCTGGCCCTTTCTACGGACTATGACTGTTGGCATGAGACAGAGGAATCAGTTACCGTGGAAATGATTCTTGACACCCTAAAGAAAAATGTAGCAACAGCAAAGGCAATAATAAAAGAGGCTGTTCTGAAGATATCAGATCATAGGACATGCAAATGCACAACCGCAATGAAATATGCAGTGATTACCGACAAGAAGAAGATACCTGCAAAGATTAAAAAAGACCTTAAGATTATACTTGGGAAATACGGTATTTGATGTGGTTCACGCTGAAAAACGCTCATCTGCTTTGTCAGAACTGCGGGCTTGAATCCTCACATACCTAAAAGTATGCTGCGGTTCAATCCCTTGTCCTTCCTCGCATCTGAGACATTTTTGAGCGTGAACTTTTTTAACCCAAAAAGTGCAATTGCATTTTTTGACAAACGCAATCTTTGGCCAAATACTGTGTCAAAGCTGGCTGTCCAAATACTCACATACTTAAAACAGTATGCTCCGTTTTGTCCAATCAGCTTTTCCTTGTCTTTGACTCAAATCTTGCGTTTGCCCCGAAAAATAAAAACCAAATGCATTTTTCGGGTTAATGCAATTGGCTCAATATCTCATCAAAGACTATGGGACCGAAACCACCTTTGCATTTAAAGAAAGCTCCTGGAGCCTTTTTCTCGCGGCTCCCATAGCCATAGGCGGTACAGCTACATAGAAGAGCGCATTATTGCGTTGAGCATGGTCGGCGAATAGTTTCCATTGGTCTTCTGTGTGCGGATCTGTAATGGAATCAGCGCTTTCAACCTCATATATAAGTTGTTGTGCTCCGTCCCATGCGGTTACATCCGGAACATATCCCTTGTCAGTCCCAGGCCATGTAATGAGAGATGGTTTTTTGTATCCGGAAATATCTGCTTGTACATCAGTTAGGTTTCGTCCATACAAAGCGTCTGCTAAAAATTCTATCATTGAATCATGCTCGCCCTGAGATTTTCTTTTTGACATTTCAAGCCTCCGAATAGAGATTCTTTAACCCAAAAAATGCAGTCGCATATTTTGGCGTTAATCCATTGTGTAGATTTTTACAGATATTTCAGGTAAAATCAACTGCCAAATTTAAACTAACTATGCCGCAGAAAATATTCATAGATGTTGCAGTTGAACTTCCCATGGACAAGACATTTATTTACAGTGTCTCCGACAACTTGTCCAATCAGGCTGAGGTCGGCAAACGTGTGCTTGTGCCGTTTGGAAAAAGGGTTGTAACAGGCTTCTGTATTGGATTTCATGGCAAATCGGATGTAAAAGGCATTAAAGATATTATTGATGTGCTGGATGATGAACCTATATTTGATGAAAAGAGGCTAAAGTTTTTTCAGTGGATGGCATCCTACTATTTTGCCTCCGTAGGAGAAACCTTAAGTCTTATATGTCCAGGGGGGATGAATATAAAAAGCCAGAGGCATTTTTATGCAACAGAGCAAGATATGCAAGAGAGGTCAGGGGTCAGGCCTGTCCCTGCAAGCCTGCCCTCGAATGGTTCTATCGGGGGCAGTAAGCAGGTGGATCAGGGGTCAGAAAAAACAAATTTAGCCGACAGTATATTTGATGTGATTCGTAATAACAGTGGCATCTCCCTTGGCTCTATCTTAAATAAGTTCAGAGGTAAATCCATTTATAGCGCCATCAATGGGCTCAAGAATGCAGGTCTTGTCAGAGAGGAGTTGAAAATCAGAGGCAAGATAGGAGAGAAAACAGAAGCCTTTGTATCTCTTGCCTCTGAAAACTCCGGATTTGTGATTTCGGATTTGAAAATTCCAAATTCATCATTACATATCCCACATCTTCATAAGGCGCCTCTTCAGGCAAGGGTTATTGCATACCTTTTTGAACATGGGGAAACCGCACTAAAAGTTTTGAGAAGTAAAATCGGCGGTATAGATTCAGCGGTCAAAAAACTGGAACAAAAGAGAATGGTCTTTTTGACCCAAAGAAAAGTCCAGAGGAATCCGTTGAAAGATGCAATGCCGCAGGCCGTTTTGCATGAACCCACTGATGAGCAGGAAAAGGCCATTTCTGCAATCTATCAGGGCTTAAGAGATAACTCTTTTACACCCTTCCTTCTCTATGGTGTTACAGGAAGCGGGAAAACTTTTGTTTATCTCAAAGCCATGGAGCAGGCTATAGCCCTTGGCAAACAGGCCATATTTTTAGTGCCTGAAATATCTCTGACACTATGGCCTGTTAGATATTTGACCGCAATGTTTCCTGGCAAGGTTGCGGTTCTGCACAGCGGTCTTTCAGATGGTGAGAGATATGATGAGTGGAGGCGGATAAGAGACGGAAAGGTGGATATAGTTGTTGGCGCAAGATCAGCCCTTTTTGCGCCTCTGAAAAAACTTGGGATTATCATTGTTGATGAGGAGCACGAGCCTTCATATAAGCAGGAAGAAGGTGTAAGATATAATGCAAAAGATGTTAGCCTTATGATGGGAAAGATGTTCAACTTGACTGTTGTTCTTGGTTCTGCCACACCGTCTGTTGAAACATTTTATAATGCAGAAAAAGGCAAGATTACGCCACTTTATCTGACAAGGAGGATTGAAGACAGACCAATGCCTGAGATAGAGGTAGTGGCTATGAAAAAAGACAGGGGTCAGGGGCCTGCCTCTGCAAGCAGTAAGCAGGGGTCAGGCCTGCCCCTGCAGGCAGTAAGCAGGGGTCAGAGACAAGAGATTATTTCAGAAAAGCTTCAAAGTCTTATGCAAAAAAATCTGGGTCTCAGCTATCAGACCATACTCTTTCTAAATAGAAGGGGATTTTCGAATTTTTTAATCTGCAATGACTGCGGCTATACATTTAGATGTTTGAACTGCAGTGTATCACTTGCCATGCACCGAGGGGCAAGGCTTTTAAAATGCCACTACTGTGATATGTCTATGCCAATTCCTGACTTATGTCCTGAATGCCAAGGCCGCCAAGTCAAGCCTGTAGGGCTTGGCACAGAACAGGTGGAGGAAGAGGTGCGAAAGATGATGCACGGGGCAAGGGTTGCTCGTATGGACAGGGATACTACGAGGAGGAAGAGGTCGCATCAGAAGATACTGGATGCGGTTGATAAAGGGGATGTTGATGTGCTTGTTGGAACGCAAATGGTTGCAAAAGGACATCACTTCCCGAATATTACGCTTGTTGGAATTATATCGGCCGATACCTCCCTAAACATCCCTGATTTTAGAAGCTCTGAAAGGACATTCCAACTGATAATTCAAGCGGCAGGAAGGGCAGGGAGGGGGGATATCCCTGGCGAAGTTATTGTTCAGACATTTAATCCGGACCATTTTTGCCTCAGGATGGCGGCAAAACAAGACTATGAAGGTTTTTTTGAGGAGGAGCTAATGAGCAGACAAGGGCTTTTATATCCGCCATTTTCAAGGCTTGCCATCTTAAGGTTTGAGGGAAACAAAGAAACGGATGTGGAAATAGTTGCACAAAAGGCAAAGAGGATTGCGGAGAATCTGATAAAAGCAGAGGTCGGTGGTCAGTGGTCAGGTGACAGGGAAAAGACGGCTCACGGTTTACAGTTTGCAGATATTATTGCACTTGGACCTGTGCAAGCCTTTCTTTCAAAGCTCAAGGGGAAATACCGTTGGCAAATATTGTTAAAAGGCAAAGACACTAAATCTCTCCACGAATTTATAAGAAGCATTTTAAGAGGTCTTGAAGAGAGGAAACATGGCAAGGTTAAACTTGTGATTGATGTTGATCCGGCAACTACAATATGAAAACAGAAACAAGAAATGGGAAATGTAAAGCCAAAGAACAAGGGCAGAATGTTTTAACCCAAAAAATGCAGTTACATTTTTTGACAAACACAATCTCCTGATAAAAACCTTCAGGGGCAGGCTCTGGCTCAAACCTTGCGTTTGCACCCGAAAAAGGAAAACCAAATGCATTTTCCGGGTTAATTCTGAATTCTATATTCTCATTTCTCTTTTCTAATGTCTGCCTTTTTTGTATAATAAGTCTATGTCTATATTAGAAATACTAAAATATCCAGACCTATTTCTCAAAACAAAGGCCAAGCCTGTATCTAAGATGGATGAAGGGATAAAAAGGCTTATCTCTGACATGGTAGATACTATGTATTTTGCAAAGGGCATCGGTCTTGCCGCAACACAGGTAGGCGTGGATAAAAGGGTTGCGGTGCTGGATGTTCCAGGGGAAGAGGATTATCAAAGAGGTAAAAATCTCATTGTCATTATAAACCCTGAGATAGTGGTGCATGAAGGGGAGATAAAATACGAAGAAGGCTGTTTAAGCGTTCCGGGTTTTACAGCAAATGTAAAGAGATTTGAAAATGTAACGGTAAGGGCTCTGGATAAGGATGGAAAGGGCATGGAAATAAAGGCAGAGGGGCTTCTTGCTATTGCTCTGCAGCACGAGATAGACCATCTTGACGGGGTGCTATTTATTGACAGGCTTAGTAAGTTAAAGAGAGATATAATAAAAAGAAAGATTAAAAAGGCTATTGAGGACGGAAAAAAGAGATTGTAGTTATAGCATCCAAAAATAGACATTGATTTTTGGAAAGAAAAAATCTTGCAATAATTCTTTAAGTATAGTAAAAATAAAGGCATAAGTAGAGGTGATGCTGCCTCTTAAGAATCTTTTCTTAGGAGGCGTTTTTTTTGGCGGGGGGTATTTCAGTCATTGTTGTTTCTTAACATTTATGTTATCCTTTTATAGTATTATACCAGAAAATTATAAATATGATAAAGGCAAGCAACGTAAAAGATATTACCCCTACCACACTGTCTGAATATATAGACCTATCCCTTTGGAATGAATTCCAAAACAATCTTTCCAATCTTTCAGATATTTCTCTGGCCATCTGTAGCAGCGATGGTTCTCTCCTTGTTCCTCCAAGCAGAGAAGACAGCATATGTAAACTTATAAAGAAGGAAACGGTAAATGGGTCGGAACTTTACAGAGATTCCTACAAAAAGGCTATAGCAAAGGCTGCACAAAGGGCTGAGCCGTATGTCTATAAATGTTACACTAATCAGTACATATTTGTCATCCCTGTAATTCTGAATAATCAAATATCTATAGCGATCATTGGCGGCCATAGCTATCTATCCGAAGATGACTTTAAGGAATTTACAAAAAAGGCTGCCGACTTCGGTCTGAATGAAGTTATAATACATGAGATTGAAAAAAGGCTCAAGATAGTCCAGCCTAATAACTTTTTCACAAAACCCAACATTGTTAAGGAAATGGGCGTTCCTTTTTTAAGGAGTCTTTATTTAAAGAGCTTCTATGAAAAGAAATATTATCAGATGCAAAGCGTCATAGAGGTTACTACTCCTAGTCTATTAAAAGAGGGGCAAGAAGATATATACCGGCATGTCTTTAACGCAATGACTGTACTCTTTGACGTAGATACTGCATGTGTGATGGAGAGGCGTGGTGAGGGTGTTTATAACACAATTGCTGCCTTTGGACGTATGAAGAATACAATATCGGACTGGACAGCCTCATATTCTATTGACATTGTTAGTAAGGTTTCATCATCAAAAAAACCTGTGAGTTGCAGCAATATTCTTGATATTCAAAAGATGGGGCTGCCTCAAGGAATAACTTCTGTGGATATCTTCCCAATGGCAATAGGAGATAATATTTTTGGGCTTTTATCCATCTTTAATACTAAACTGACAACAGACTCCATCAAGCTTCTCACCCTTTTGGCAAACCAACTTTCCTTTGTATTGGAAGGGGTAAGGGCTGACCAGTATATAAAGAAAAAAATTAAAGGTTTTGATGCCTTGGAAGAGGTATATAAAGCAATTGCACCAATGCTGGAACAGGCAGAACTGCATAATACTATCTTAAACGAAGCCACGAAATTGGTTGGCGCAGAGCAGGGTTCACTTATGCTCTTAGATAACGAAGACAAAAACTGGAGTATTAAGGCATCAAAAGGAATAAATATCAGCATACTTGAGAACATAAAGGTTAAGGCTGGTGAAGGCATATCAGGAGCAGTAATAGAAAAAGGGGTTCCCGTTATTGTCAGAGATATTGAATCTGAACTTGAATCCCTTGCCAGAAAAAACAGGTCAAGATATAAGACAAAATCTTTTATAAGTATACCATTAAAGGTAGACTCCCGTACAATAGGCATAATCAATATATCCGATAAGATAACCGGCGAGGTTTTTGCAGAAGAAGACTTGAAGCTTTTAATCTCTTTTTCATCCTACGCCTCTATAGCGCTTGAATGCGGAACATACTACAGAATGGCAGAAGATTTAAAAAAGATTTCTGTGACAGATCAATTAACCGAACTCTTCAACAGAAGATATTTTCAGGAAAGGTTATTTGAAGAGATAGAGCGCTCCAAACGGCATAACGAACCATTTACAGCCTTTATGCTGGACATAGACGATTTCAAACTATTCAATGACAAATACGGTCATTTGGCAGGAGATGAGGCATTAAAGAAAGTTGCCTATGCCATAAAGGATGCAGTACGGTCTATAGATGTGGCTGCACGATTTGGAGGAGAGGAGTTTAGCATAATCCTTCCTTACACTAACAAGGCAAACTCCTATGTCATTGCAGAGAGGATACGAAGGAACATAGAAGGTATCAGGTTTATAGAAAGCAAGATTCCAGCCGACCATTTATTATCAGTAAGTATCGGCATTGCTGAATTCCCATCTGATGCGGTAAGCATAGAAGACCTTGTAGACAAGGCAGACAAGGCAATGTACCTCGCTAAGGCCAGAGGTAAAAACAAGATAGTGAGCTATGGACAATAAGATAATATTCAATATATCCCAAAATAACGAATTCTTCGGCAGAAGCAGTGAGATAGAAGAAATCTACCAACATGCAATATCTTCCATGAAGCCTACTTATGGCATATATCTGGTGGGGAGAAAATGGATAGGGAAAACAGAACTGTTGAAGAGGGTATACCACAGGCTTTTTTGGGACCAAAATAAGGTAGTACCCATATATTATAGATTCAAGGCTGATTATAATACAGAAGATTTTGCTGATGATTATCTAAGAGATTTTATAAAACAATACTTTGCATTTTTAACAAAGAACCCTGCGATTGTAACGGAGAACATCTCTCTGAACAAATTGGAACACTTGCTTGCGGATACTGAATTGGCTTATCTGTCCAGACTGCTTGTACTGCATCGCGAAGCCAGAAAATATGGCGACCATACTGCCATTTTAAGAAATGCTATTAACGCACCTTATCAGGCAGGCATTCATTACAACAACCATATCTTTTTGATGCTGGACGATTTTGACATTGCTGCAAGGACGTATCTGAGGGAGGGAAGAACTGGCATATTAAAGGAATACTTGAAAACCTTAATGTCGGGTTCAATCTCCTATTTGGTAACAGGGTATACAAAGAGATTATTTGAAGGAGAGATATATCCAAATTCAATAAAGATAATGGAACTAACCGGTTTAACTGAAGAGTCCTCTATTGGATTGATGGAAGAACTGAGCAGAAAATATAATATAAACTGCGATAAAGAAATTCTTGCTGTTGCAGCAGGTCAGCTTGGAGGAAGCCCTGCCTATATGCAGAGTATTATGGCAGCTGCCAAAAACGAGGGAAGAAATTTAGAAACTTTAAAGGATTTAATGGATGTATATGTAAAGGAATTAGTAGGAGGCAGTATAGGTTTTTCTCTCAGTTCTGTCATATCAATAAAGAGTTTAAATGCTCTAAGATTATTACATATATGTATTAACTCTCGGAATGGAATTTCAGAGGAAGAACTTATTGAACAGATGGCATTAGACAATGAAGAGACAAGAGAAGCTATATCTAGCTTATGTGAACTATCCTTGCTTGAAACAGGCTGTGGCCTGATAAAATGGATAGGGGATAAGGTGGCAGAAGATTATATTTGTTACCTTTATGAAACCGAGGCTAAAGGAAAATCAAGGGCTGAGGCTAAAACAAGAATTGTGCGAAAAAGACTTAAGGAAGGTTTTTATATCCAAGGAGTGAAGATAAAGGGGAAAGTCAAAGAGGAATTGCTATGGTTGCTGAAAAGATTTAATAGCCAGGCAGTCCCGAAGATTCTCTTTCACAATCAGGATTTCTTGTATAAATACAGCGGGAAGATGTATATGAAAGAAAATGATATTAAAGAAGATTATAAAATCTCCCTGCCGCAGGTAATAGGCTGTTTTAATAATGTGAGATATGAGAATAAAGAGAAAGAGCTATCAATAATTGTTGGGTATGGTTTCAATAACAGCAGGTATGACGATGAGAATGAGGTTGTTTGGATTGTAGGACTGAAGGAGTCGCTATCTGCCATACATGCGGGTGATGCCGAAGGTTTTATAAGACAGTGCAATATAATAGCGGGCGACATAAAGGCCGTTGCTGTAAGAAGGTGGATGATAGGCAGAGAAGGATTTACCGGAGAAGCATTGAAGAGGTTGAGCGTAGAGGGTATTTATACAACCGATGCGATTCAACTCCGTATTTTAAAAAATCTTATTGAAGATAGCGGTAATACAAATCAATTCCATAATATCAGAGGGTTGGCTTCTCTCAAAGAGTTTGAGATAATTTTACCTATGTCAACAAAGGCTGAGCTTGTTGCTGCTAAAGCTGTAGAAGAGATTGGAATAAATATTGGCCTTGATGATGATACTATTACACAGATAAAAACAGCTTTAGTAGAGGCATGTATAAATGCCTTTGAGCATAGCAAGGTTAAGAATGGCAAAGTCTATTGCAGGTTTATTGTTGGCGATGATAGACTATCACTGCATATCCAAAACGAAGGTAAGGATTTTGACGCCACTCTTCAGCATGAAACCGATGCCGTTGTTAAACTTCTGGGGCCTGCTAAAAGAGGAAGGGGAATAGAATTGATGAAACAGCTTATGGATGAGGTCAGGTTTGAAAAGATGAAAGGTGGAACCAAACTGGTAATGGTTAAGTATATAAAGAAAATTGGGGAGGCCAAGAATGAATAGAAAATTCAAAAGCTTTAAAGAATTGGAAGGCTGTGTCATAATTTATACGGATAATTATTTAAATGATATTGAGGGTGAAGAATTAGAGAGTACCTGTGATATATTTCTCAATAAAGGGAAAAAAAGGGTTATTATAGATTTTGCTAATACAGAACTGATTAACTCCATCGGTATATCCATTTTAATAGGTATTATGGAAAAAATTAAAGAAATAAAAGGTATCCTTTTCTTTTCTGGTCTGAAAAAGATAAATCATGATATATTTAATGTGCTTGGGCTCACAAAATATGTGCCTATATTTCAAACAGAAGATGAGGCAGTAAAAAATATAATGACGAATAATTTATAATTACGCTTATCCACCAAATATAAACGGAGGATATACTATGCAGAATACAGATCCGAGACTGGAGAGATTGCTTTTTAATCTGGATGCTCTGGCTGAACTGGGTGAGGAATTAACATCTCAGAAAGACTTCAATAGAGTTATCAAGTCTTCCTTATATATGATTATTGGGACATTTTCAGCATCAAAAGGAGCTATGTTCCAGTTTGATCATGAACAAAAGATAGTTCATCCCATAGCTTCCAAGGGGATTGTGAATATCAACGATATGACCATGAAGTTAAAGGAAGAAACCGTAGAAGAGATCATTAGCTTAAAAACCCCGATAGATATTAAAAACAATGACAAGGTAGCATTACTCATAGGTATGGGGAAAGCTGATTTAGAAAAATTAAAGGCCAGGATATTAATACCTCTTGTCGTGAGAGAAGATTTCCTCGGGCTTATATTTATCGGCGAGAAGTTTTCAAGAGAGGCTTATACCAAAGATGATATTAGGCTGCTCTCTGTTATTGCTCATAATATTGCAGTCACCTTACACAGCTACTCCCTTTTAAAGAAGCTAATGCATAAGTATGACGAGAACAAAAAACTTTATGAGAATCTGAGCCACATATATTACGATACGATACATGCCTTTGCGACCGCTATAGATGCTAAGGATGCTTACACTAAAGGACATTCTCACAGGGTTTCTGCCTACTGTGCCGCTATTGCAAGTGAAATGACATGGTCGCATAAAGAGTTAGAGGGTATTAGAATAGCCGGGCTTCTTCATGATATAGGCAAAATAGCCATAGATAAATCAATAATAAATAAAGATAATCCGTTAACAAAGAATGAGTTTATTGAGTTGAATTCTCATCCGGTTATAGGCTACGAAATACTTTCAAGGGTGAAGTTTCCATGGACTGAAATAGCCAAGATTAGCCGCTGCCACCACGAGAGGGTTGATGGAAAAGGCTACCCGGATGGTTTGAAAGGCAATAAAATTCCTTGCGGAGTTAAAATTATGACCCTGGCCGACTCCTTTGATGCAATGAGTACCGACAGACCTTATAGGCCAGCGCTTTCTGCAAGCGAGGTTTTGATACAATTAAAAGAAAATTGCGGCAAACAGTTTGATAAAGATGTTCTGCAATCTTTTTTCTCTATAATCCGGAAGGAAGTTTATGGAGAAAACAGGCCAGCTATTTTGCCTCTCTTACGCGATAGCTTTGCTTATCAGTTGAAAAGTGAAGTGTTGAATGGAAGCATTAATTCATTTAATCCCAGTAAAAGCAGAAGGAAACGAGTTGCTAACCATACAATTGTATGAGCAAGGGTTGTCAATAGCATAGAAATCTGTAAGGATGGATTTGGATAAAACATTTAGAATCATTTTCATGGGCACGCCTGAATTTGCAGTCCCGTCTCTAAAGGCGCTATTTGAGGCAGGTGAAGAGGTTGTTGCAGTTGTAACACAACCTGACAAACCAAAAGGAAGAGGAAAACACTTAACATCGCCGCCTGTTAAAGAGCTTGCCGTAAAACATAATATTTCTGTACTGCAACCCGAAAAAATTCAGGACGAGGTGTTTATAAGAGCTGTTAAAGAACTCTTGCCTGACACCATAGTTGTTATAGCCTATGGGAAGATTTTGCCAAAGGTTGTTCTGGATATACCGCCGTTAGGTTGTATAAATGTCCATGCATCGCTTTTACCAAGATATCGCGGTGCAGCGCCTATAAACTGGGCCATAATAAATGGTGAAAAAGAAACCGGCATAGCAACAATGCTTATGGACGAAGGCATGGATACAGGCGATATACTCTTGACTGAAAAGGTTGAAATAAAAGGCGATGATACTGCCGCGGACATGTATAATAAGTTGAAGGACATTGGTGCCAGTCTTCTTGTAAAAACGATTAAAGGTCTTAAGTCGGGAACGATAATACCAGCGCCTCAGGATGATTCACAGGCAACTTATGCGCCGATGCTTAAAAAGGAAGATGGCCGCATAGACTGGACAACTGGAGCAGAGGGGATAAAAAACCTTATAAGGGGTTTGAACCCGTGGCCAGGTGCATATACAAGATGGGAAGGCAAACAGATAAAGATATTCAAGGCAGAAAGGGGCAAGGGGCAAGGGGCAAGGGGCAAGGAAGAACCTGGAACAATAATAAATGTCTCGCCGGAAGGGATTTGCGTAACAACGGGTGACAGTGATTTGCTTATCACCGAGTTGCAGCCGGAGAATAAAAATAAAATGAGCGCATCTGAATTTATAAGGGGGTATAGGATTGGCAAAGGGCAAATCTTTGATTGACAGAGAACAGGAGCAGGAAGGTTCTGCCCTCCTGCTGACGCAGGCGAAGCCAAAACATTTAATGGAATGGAGCGGCAGCACTGATAGCATTCCCTATCGGCCTGCGAAAGGTGTCTTTATAGGACTGCTCTGTTTTTGTGTATTTATTATCCTGTTTGCAGGTTTTTTCTTCTGGTATATTCCATCAGTAGGTCTTATCAATATCCATCCTGCTCTTCCTGTTCTACTTGGCATTGGGCTCGCTGCAGTAATCATTATCCTTGCAGGCGGAGCTGTTGGCATAAGCCTTGCCATTATAAATGGAAGGGATATTTTCTTCTCATACAAATTCAGGGGTATCCTGATAAAATTTTTTCTGCCGCTTATGATGATGGCAGGCAGTCTTCTAAGAATACCAAAGATAAAAATAGAACAGTCATTTATAGAGATAAATAACCAACTTGTCAGAGGAATGGGTAAAAAGGTTAAGCCGGAAAGGATTCTTATCCTTATGCCGCATTGCATACAATATATTGATTGTAAGATAAAGGTGACCCAAAATGTAAAAAACTGCGCTGGGTGCGGCAAGTGTGAGATAGGGGAACTGCTGGGACTTTCTGATGAGTTTGGCATAGATCTTTTTATATCTACCGGCG
>JACRML010000046.1 GCA_016214995.1 Deltaproteobacteria bacterium | reverse complement strand
AGGAATGGTTGGGTCAAGATGTTTTGCGCAAAGCGGCCTTACAATAAGCCCGTCAAGCCCGCTTTCTTTTTCTATGGACTTGAACGCATCCTTTCTCTGGCTCATGGGCCTTTGTCCCAGCACCTCGCCTGTTATTACAAAGGACGCCCCAATCTCTTCCATATAATTTTTGGCAAGTCTATGCATATATATGCGGCAGTCCACACAAGGATTCATGCCTTGGCCATAGCCGTATTTTGGGTTCCTTATAACCTCTATATAATCCAGCCCTTTTTTGAGAACCTTTATTGAAATGCCGAATTCATTTGCAACCCTGGCCGCCTCATTACTGCATACGCTTCCCCTGCAGCTGCATGTGCAAAATGTAGATGTAAAGTTGAGGGCAACAATCTCAACACCCTGTTCCAGTAAAACCTTGACCGCCAGAGTGGAATCCAATCCGCCTGAAAGAAGTGCAACAGCTTTTTTATTCATAAATAAATACCCCCGATTGCCCCGAAAATAGAAATTCCAAATCCCAAATTCCAAGCTCCAAATAAATTCCAATGACCAAAATTCTAACATCCAAGCATAGTTGATTGGAATTTGGATATTGGCGTTTGGAATTTTTTTGAGATTTGGTGCTTGGTTATTGGAATTTTTATCCTCCTTTGTAAGTTAAAAACTCATGTATGTTTCATAAGATTATATCTGTTGCTTCATGCAAAAGTCAAACTTTCAAAATCTTAACAAAATCAGCTGTTTTGCCAATGGCCAAATAATTGGCATATTACCCGCCCGGTTATAAATGAGCCATGTGGTTATCTATACGATGATACACGTTTTTTTTGCCCATCTGTTTCCACGGTAATTGCCCCCAATATGTCTGTTCGTAAAAGCGGTATTTTAAATTCATTGTACCGTTTTAATATTTCCGGATGTGGAAAGCCAAAGGGATTCATATAACCAACAGAGACAACTGCAAGCGCAGGCTTAACCTTATTTAGAAAATCTATTGTAGACGATGTCCTGCTTCCATGGTGGGGAACCTTCAAAACAGTAACACCGGCCGTCGCATTCTTGATAACAGAAGCCTCGCCAACGGCTTCTATATCGCCTGTAAAAAGGAAGCTTGCATCTTTATAATCCAGCCTTACTACCAGAGAATTGTTATTTGTATCAAAATTGCTTTCCTCGGGCGGGTTAAGAAAATTAACCCTCACACCATTTATATCTAAAGGTGCGGCAGAGGCATTTGTAATAAATTCTGTTGTATTGTTTTTATCAAGAGATTGGAACAATTCTGTAAAGGTTTTATCATTTCTAACCATGCCGTTCCATCTGAACTCCTTTGCATGAAACTTTTCTGCGATAAATTTTAAGCCCTTCATGTGATCGGACTGTGGATGGCTTAAAAGCAGATAGTCAATCCTGTTTATCTTATTTTTCCATAGAAACGGCGCAACAATCCTTTCGCCCACATCAAAATTTTCATTATAAAAACCGCCGCCGTCTATGAGCATCCTCTTGCCATATGGGAATTCTACCAGCGTAGAATCTCCCTGGCCTACGCTGATAAAGGTGACTTTAAGATTTGAGTTGTAATTGAGATGATAATACCAGTATGAATAATTGCCGAGAATAGCAAATATTACAATGGGAAGTATATATTTAAAGGTTTTCACCCTTTTGAATTCCACAATACAGATTATCAAGAGATAAAACAAAACCGCCTCTATGATTGTTGGTGTTGTTGTAAAAACGGATGCATGGGGGAGTCTGGCAAAGAGGTCTACTATCCATATGGAAACCTTTAAGATAACATCGGTAAGTTTTAGAAACAGATAAGCGATTGATTGATTGAAAAATGACATAAAGGCAGCAATAAGTCCTAGCAGTACCGCCATAAAGCCCATAAGAGGAACCACAATAAGATTTGCCAGAAGCCCAATAAGAGAAACCCTGTGAAAGTGATATGCAATAAAAGGCGCTGTGCCGATGGATGCCGCAATGGATACGGCGAGTGGATTCAGGAGATAATTTTTAATACACTGAACTGTGAATTGTAAGCCCTGGGCTGTATTTGCAACAATATTTGTTTCTCCACTCCCTTTCCATAATGCTTGAAACTTCGGCACAAGATATATGATTGCAAGGACAGATATGAAGGATAATTGGAATGAAATGTCATAAATAGCCAACGGCGATATAATCAAGATAACAAATGCCGCAGCGGCAAGCGTATTGTAAAAAGTTTTCTCCTTATCCGCAAGAACTGCAATGATAAAGATAATTACCATGAGTACAGCCCTCTGGGTGGATACAGAGAGACCTGCCACCGCGCCATACACGAGCACCGGTATTATGCTTGAGGCAGCAGCCAGCTTTCTTATGTTCACAGACAGCATAAGCCTTTCTGATTGCCTGAGCAATTGAAAGGTTGTCCAGTATGCAACAAACGCTATTATGCCTATATTGAGACCGGATATGGCAAGGATATGGGTAGTGCCGGTAGCGCTAAATTTATCTCTTATATTCTTTGGTATCTCGCCCTGCTCCCCTATGATGAGCGCCTTTATGATTGCGCCATATTCTATCCCGCTGTCGTCAATAAATTTCCTGATATTATCCCGTATATGTTCTATGGCTGTGCGCCAATCGGTTCTTTCCTTATCGCCAAGCACAGCAATCCATCTCTCGTTTTCAACATAAGCGGTAACATATATATCCTGCCTTGCGAGGCTGCCGGCATAGTCAAATTCTCCTGGATTGCCAAAATTTTTTGGTATTCGGAGTTTTGCGACAAATCTTATTCTGTCGCCATAATTAACCTTGACGGATGGGCTTCCCACGGTAATTAAAATTTTTCCTGTAACCTTGTCCCCGAAATCTTTAATCGGGGAAGGGGGGGTAAAGATTCTTTCTGTATCTATGGAGAGCCTTGTTTTATCAGGAAACCTTTCCGGGGCTTCGGATAAGACCCCTTCGATGCTGATGCCGGGATCATCTTTTTCCCCACTGTTATATTGTTCTGCAATAATTTTTATGTGATTGGGAGGGAAGGGCGGATTTATCTGCTGGCCGGAAAGTATCGCGCCGAGGAGGAAGAAGACAATACAGATAAGTAAAAGATTTAATCTCCATTTTTTTATTATTCCCAGCGTTAAAATGAGCATGGTAATGATAAGAATTGAAAAACATGTCTTGTGATTTAACCACTGATAAGAGGCAGCAACAATGCCGAGGATAAAGAATAAAGTGACAGGGATAAGCGGTTGGCTGTTACCGAATAAGGGGAAAGGGTGGGATTGTCTATCCATTATTTTCTTGTAATACGCTTTTTATCGCCTCTGCCAGACCAATAGTAATACCGGGAATTTTTGCGATCTCTTGTGCAGATGCCTGCTTCATATTTTCAAGACTGCCAAAATGCTTAAGCAGGATATTTCTCCTTGCTTTGCCGATGCCTGGAATTTCATCGAGTAGTGATTTTATCTTACCCCTCAGTTTTTTATGATACCCTATGGCAAATCTGTGAACCTCGTCCCGTATCTTTCTGATAAAAAGGTCCGGCTGTGAGCCTTGTTTCAGGATTATTGGGTCTTTGACATTTGGGAGATAAATCTTTTCCCCTGATATTCTTGTTTTTAATCCCCCCTCCATCCCCCCTTTTTTAAAGGGGGGATGAAAAGGGGGGATTTGTTCTTTTGCAATTGCAGCCATATCAACATCTTGTATGTCCAATTCATCCAGAACCTTTATTGCGATGTTCAACTGCCCTTTACCGCCATCCACAAGGATGAGGTTTGGCAGATTTATTTCTTCATTCGCCCCCTGCTTGAAACCTGCAGTGGCAGGCTTTTTATACCGCTTGGAGAGGACCTCGCTCATCATGCCATAATCATCAGGTTCTTCAAGGGTTTTTATCTTATAAAGACGGTATCTGTTTTTATTGGGCTTTGCATCCTCAAAAACCACCATTGCGCCTACGGCCATCTTTCCGCTTATGTTAGATATGTCAAAGGCCTCAATTATTTTCGGGATTTTCCTTAAATGCAGTCTCTTTTGCAGTTCCTCCAATAGAGTTTGTTTTGCCTCCCCCATCTCAGTCCTTCTTTTTACCGCTTCTCTTGCATTTATCTCTGCCATGTTTAAAAGCTTGAATCTGTTCCCCTTTGCAGGGAAGAGCAGTTTGACCTTTTTCCCTTTCTTTTCAGAAAGCCAATTCTCAATCGCATCTTTATCTTCTATACCAAGGGAAAGGATTATCTCATCCGGGATAAACCGGTCCCCACGGTAATATTGACTCAGGAATGAAGAAATTGCCTCTTTCGCAGGGAATTCCTGGCCGGCAAAGAAAAAATCCCTTGCCCCGCCCAGTCTTCCATCCCTTATAAACAAAGCCTGGATCAGCAGGGCATCGCCCTCCATGATGTGCGCAAAGATATCACGGTCAATCTTGTCAGGGGACACGACCTTCTGCTCTTCTAATGTAGCCTCTATCGCCGCAATCTGGTCCCTCAGTTTTGCAGCCCTTTCAAATTCTTGAGAATCGGATGCTGTGAGCATATTTGTCTTTAGTGCGGAAAGGAGTTCCTTATTCCTTCCCTCCAGAAACAGTATGGTTTTATCCACCAACTCTTTATAAGCTGTTTCTGAAATAAGATGGACGCATGGTGCTGAACATATTCCAAGTTGATAATCTATGCATGACCTTACCCGATTTGCAAATTCTGATAAACTGCATGAGCATAGGGGGAAGATGCGCCGGATGAATCTAACGGTTTCCCTTGCCTTCTGTGCAGATGCATATGGGCCAAAATAGCGGCTGCTGTCTTTTTTAATATGTCTTGTTATGAAAATCCTTGGGAATTTTTCCTCTAATGTAAGTTTTATGCTTACATAGGTTTTGTCGTCTTTTAGGCGGATGTTATAGCGCGGCTTGTATTTTTTAAGAATGGTATCTTCAAGTATGATTGCCTCTTTCTCGTTTGTAGTAACAATGTATTCTATGTCAAAAACCTTTGAGGCTAGAAATTTTACTGTATACCGTGTATCAGATGTCTCCCTGAAATAGGAACTTACCCTATTCCTAATATTTTTTGCCTTGCCGACATATAAAACATCCCCCATGATTCCTTTCATCAGGTATACACCTGGAGACTGCGGCAGGTTTTTTATGCGTAAGCTCATTATTATAAATTGTTCTTTTGCAGCCATACTCAAAATGTAGCACTTTGCCTTCTCTGTTGCAAATTCCGACTTATCCGAAAAATAGACATAGAACTTTCCAAAAGTTTCCCCTCCCTTGATGGGAGGGGATTAAGGGGAGGGTGTTTTTCGCTTGAAAAGTAAAAAATATTATGATTTACTCATAAAAAAGGGGAATTTATGAGAAGAGAGGCTTTAAGATATTCAGATAATGCAAAGGAGATATTGAGTAAATCTCCGATTGAAGACAATACCTATCTGGATGTTAAGTATGTAAAGACAGCCTGCGGTGTTGCTTATCTGGGAGTATTAGAGGCTATAAATGAAGCGCTGCTTAAAAAAGGGCTTACAAAGAAGGAGTTGCCTAAAAAGGTAGAGGAGTATAGAAAGGCCTTGCAGAAACATGTATCAGCGCATAATGGAAAATTGCTGCGGGAATTTGAAAAACTTTATGATGCCCTGCATATAGCAGGATACTACAGAGGACTTATCTACGATACCGATATGGTCAAAGATGCATTAAAGGCAGCAAAGGACTTTATAGGTAAACTGCATTAAAAAATCAAGGACAATGAATTTTCCCTGTCTGTTGTAGTCAGGCAGGGTTGAGAATGTTTTGTCAGTAAAGAGGTCACGCATGGCATCCATATTGCACTCTCAACTCAACTCAACTCAACTCAACTCAACTCAACTCAACTCAACTCAACACAACAAATAATCTCTTTTTTAAAAATCTTAAAAAGCCTTTTCCGGTGCATTCCCGGGGAAGGCTTTTTAATTATCAGGAGGACTTCAATGAAGAAAAGCTATTTCGCAATGTTTTTACTTTTCTTGTGTTTCTGTTTTACCCCTGCCTTTGCAGCCTCAAACCTTGAGGAAGGGGTGAGCCAGTTGGCAAACCAGATTAGCAAGAGTATGCAGGAAAAGCAGAAGCAGAAGATTGCCATCATTGACTTTTCAGACCTTAATGGCAATGTTACAGCATTGGGGCAGTTTATGGCAGAGGAACTTACAACGCAATTATTCATCATAGCCCCCGGCAAATTTGAGGTGGTAGAAAGGCGTCAAATCATGAAACTTGAAGAAGAGCTTGTGCTTGGCCAGGTCGGCATTATAGAGGAAAAGGGGATAAAGAAGATGGGGCAGGTATTGGGTGTGGATGCGATTGTTACAGGCTCTATGACTGATTTGGGGAATACGGTTAAAATCAATGCAAGGCTCATAGGTGTGGAATCCGCAAAGGTCTTTGCAGTAGCGGCAACAGATATACCAAAGACAGGCATGGTGGCGGATTTGATTGCAAAACAGGTGGAGGGGAGACAGACGATGGCAAAGGCGCCTGCAGCGCCAGGCATACCACAAGCGCAAACAGCAAAGTCAAAACAGGAGATGCCATTATTTCAAAATGATTATTTCAAAATCACCGCAAAGTCGTTGAATAAAACAGGTAAGACCATAAAGTTGGTTTTATTGTATGAAAATATTACAGATAAAAATTTAAGTATAAATATACTCAGGGATAGATATTTAACAGATGAAAATGGGGAGATATGGAATTTTAAGGAGGCAGAGAATATCAGCGAATATTATACAGATTTTCCACCAAAGCTGCCTAAAATGGTAAAGATAACCTTTTCTGCAAAAGATGACCCTAATGGCACAATTTTTACTGCCATTTTAGATCATTATTGTGGCGACTGTGCTAAATTTCAAGCCGTAATCCGAGATATCAATCTGATGAAGTAGAGAAATCTGGGGCAGGCGGTGGGGTCAGACTTAACAATTGACATATTTTCCGCATTGATGATGTCAGTCTGATGTCTGATGGGAGGCAAGTTCGTAGGGTGGGCTGCGCCCACCATTTTGATTATGCCGCAATTTTGGTGGGCATAGCCCACCCTACTACTTAATTTAACTCTAACGCAGCCCGTATTTCTCGTTTATCAGCCTCTTAAACCTTGCCCCATATATCATATTCAAAGATATCTCCCTTCTCCGGGAAGAGCCGCACAGCAAATTCTTTTACTGACGCAACTAACTTATGGAGAGTGAGGAATAATAGGGTCAACGTCTATTTTGCCATCAAAAGATATTAACTACATTATTGACATTCTTTGAAAATGTAGTTAATATGTAGTTAATTATGTCTGTTGTCAAAAATACTCTCCAGGAAAGCTATATCTTTTTCCTTCGCGAGCTTTCCAGAATAGAACATGAACTTGCTAATCTGCCGAAGGGAAACATATCTGTTAAAAAAATAGGCGGGGCCTCCTATTATTATCACCAGTGGAGAGAGGGGAAAAAGGTAAATACAGTTTCGCTCGGCAGAAAGGCGCCAGTAGATTTAATCAATAGAATAAAGAGACGAAAGACCCTTGAGACCCAGGAAAAGGAAGTCTTTGGCAACATAAATATTATAGTCAGAGCCATTGATACGCAAGCTGTTACAGTGAATGAGATTCTGCGCCTTTTTTCGCAGCACAAAATCAATGCGCTGCTCATAGGTTCATACTGTCTTTCAGCATACAGAGAGGCGCTGAGCCTGAAATTGCCGACAATCAAGACGCAGGATGTAGATTTTCTCATTCCATATCCATATAAAGGAAAGAAGGTAGATATAGAATCAATTTTTTCAGATTTGGGCTTCTCGCTTGGCTTTAATCCGGACGGCTCAACATATTTTACCAACGGCACCTTTAAAATAGAATTTCTGACGCCTGAGAAAGGCAAAGGAACTGATAGAGCAATTCCCATTAAAGAGCTTGGAATAAATGCCGAACCATTGCGCTATCTTCAGATGCTTTTTGATGAGCCGCTTAATATAAAGAGGCAGGGATTGGCATATTCTGTCCCAAACCCATGGGTTTTTGCGCTTCACAAGATACTGATAATGAAGTCAAGAAGGGATTCTTCCAAAAGAGAAAAGGATATATTACAGATTACAGCGTTACTGCGGGAGATTAAGTCGCGGCCTCAGGAACTCCGGAAGAGCCGTGAGTATCTGAATTCGCTCCCCCAGCGATGGCAAAAGGTCATAAAACAAGGGATTAAGAATTATCTGCCTGAATTCATGGCATAAATTGGCCGATAACGAAGTCGGGGCGCCCAAGCGAAGCTTGGGTCGGGCAAATCGGCTGGCTCCACTTGCTGCGAAGCAATTGCAAGTGGAAGATGTAAAATAGCGGGGGTTTTAATCGCTATTTTACGGTGTGACTATAGTTACATTCAAAAGACTTGAGATTGTATATACTTCAACAAAAAGCGGAGGTGAAATTATGGAATATAAAGAATTGATAGAAAAGGGTATACATCTTGCTAAAAACGGGCGCTTTGAAGAGGCTATGGAGCTTTTAGAGGAAGACCTCTGTTTTGCGCAGCATCCGGTCGCTATGTCTTATTATGCAGTGTGCATGGCTGAGCTTGAGGGAAGCTATGATAAGGCAATTTCTCTCTGCCTGTCGGCTGCACAATCGGAATCTTGCAACCCTAATATTTATTTTAACCTTGGCAGGATAATCCTTCACACCGGGCAGAAAGCCTTTGCATTAAAGGCATTCAAAAAAGGTTTAAAATATGATGGCAATCATAGCGAGCTTCTGAACGAGATTAAAAAACTTGGCATCAGGCACAAACCTGTTATATCTTTTCTGCCAAGACATAATTTTATCAACAGGTTTCTTGGTAAGTTTACGTACAGGTTGAAGCATAAAACTGCTAAAATATTGTTAATGAGGTTGACCTGATAATGCAGTAAAGGCAAAACCCAAAATCTTTTAGTGTATATAAGAACAATGGAACATATCATTTTGCAAATATTGTTGAAGTGCTTACATTTCCTCCTATGACAATGGATGAGTTTATTTGGATTTCTGAAAGTAAATCCCTTTCCAGCCTTCTGGCGGAGGATTTTCTTTATGGTAGTCGCACAGCGAAATATATATTCTTGATGGTTCATCATCAGGTTTTGTCTCAAGTGCTTTTTGAAAAGATATTTTTGCATCAATAAATTTTGAATCTATAAATAATTTAAGCCCTTTTTCAAACTGCTCAATAAATTCAGACGTTGTTCCATCTTTATCATTACGAAAACATATAAGCTCATTCACTTCCAGATAGCTTTTCCTTCCCTTGAGGACAACTCTGGCTAGACGGCGGAACACAAATTTCTCAGGGCACGATTTTTCCGCATGAACCCGCGTGGCTTCTGATACTATTATGTGTGTTCCAAAATCTTTGTTTAATGGCTCCAAACGTGCAGCCGTGTTAACCTCTGAACCCAGCACTGTGTAATCAAAAATTTCTTTTGACCCCATATTGCCTACAACCATCTCGCCGGAATTTATTCCTATACGTGCATTCAGAAGAGGTCTCTTTTCTTGCCTCCATTTTTCTCTGAGATGGTTCAACTCTTTCAGCATCAGGAGAGCTGTCTCGCAAGCCAGTGCAGCATGGTTTTCCTGCGCTGCCGGTGCATTCCAGAGCGCCATAACCGCGTCGCCGATAAACTTGTCAAGCGCCCCTTTTGTCTGCATTATGCACTGCACCATCTGGGACAGGTATTCATTCAAAATAGAGCTTACCTCATCAGGAGGTATCTGCTCGGATAAGGTGGTAAACCCTTCCACATCTGAGAACAAAACCGTCATATATCTTTTTTCACCGCCCAACTTGAGCTTGTCAGGCGATTTAAGTATATTCTCAAGAACCGCCGGTGCAATATAATGGCCGAAAGCGGCTTTTACAAAACTTTTTTCCCTGTATTCCATGATATATTTTAGTAAAATGACTCCAAGGTATGTAACTGTCATTGCAATCACAGAACTTACCACGGCAATGATGACCCCTTTACTGAAAACCCACCAATGAATACCTGTGACTAAGCCTGCGAAGATCGCAAAAAATAAAAAGCCCCAGTATGGCCCTGTAACATAACTGATTATTGCTACTGTTGCTGTAAGAGCAAGAATATATGCCTTTTCATAAGAGAGGTTTAGTGTGTGCAGAAACTTGTTTGATAATATATTGTCTATGATATTGGCATGTATCTCAATCCCGGGTGTTACAGGGCTGAATGGTGTTGATTTCAGGTCTGTAAGCCCCACTGCGGATGCTGATATGAGGACAATCTTATCCTTGAATTTACCTTTCGGCAGCGGAGGTGGCTGACCTGACTTCAAAAGGTCTATGGATGCCAGTATGTACTCATAAGGGATATACTGATAAAATGACTGATATGTTTCCTTGCCTGTACCGTCTGTAGTGACTTTCCCACCCTGATAGAAGATTCGTACGCTGTCGTCATGGAGAAGCGGTATGACAGAGTCTCCGATAAACATCTTTCTGTTTTTTATGGTTATAGAGTCAAGTGAGATGTCTTTTATATATGCTGCAATAATCAGAGACAGGGAAGGATATGCCTTTTCTCTGTCCTTGAAATATAAAAACGGGAAGACTCTCCTATTTACACCGTCAGTGTCAGGATGGATACCTATATGGCCTATACCGCGTGAAGCTAAAGCCAGTTCATAAAACGGAACTGTAGCATTGAAGTATGGTTTAGAATGATTGAATGGTGGGAGGTGAAGGGCTGATTTTGAAAGTATTGATTTGGTTTGCGATACAGCATCTTCGTTAGCGGCGTTTCCTGGTTTATTGAAGAAATCATTTTCATCTGCATAAAATACAGAAGACTGAAATACATTGCCTGCCTTCTCAACTGCTGCGGCAAAACGTGTATCATCGGTTCCTGTTTTTAAAGAATCAAGTCTGATTAAAAGCTCGGACCTTACTTCAGGGATATCTGCATTTTGGGCAAATGTGTGTAATTCATTAATCAGTTTAGAATCTATTTCCTGCCTGCGTTCAGAAAAAATAATATCAAAGCCAATAGCCTTTGCACCGTCAGCCTTGAGGTATTCTACAACTTCTCCATGCACGGACCTGGGCCACGGCCAGCGGCCATAAACCTTCTCAAGTCTTTTTAATGATTCTTCAGATATATAGAGGATTATAAAATCATCTGTGTGCTGTGACGGGGCTGCATAGAAGCGGTGTCGTGCATCTATAACTTTGTTTTCAAAATAGGATAGCTGGCTGCCTGGGTCTGTAAATACTAAAAGGGATGCTGCAACCGCTATTGAAAGAGAGTATATTATTCCCAGCCTTGCTTTAATTTTCCTCTCCCGCCTTCAATATGACAGTTGAAACAGAAATCAAAACCCTGCCCCCGCTTTTCCAGCAATGGAAGGGATGGCTTTGCTTTTTCAGGGGCCGGTTTATCGCCCCACATGGCGTATATTGTCCCAGCAGGAACTTGAATAATCCTGTTATCCTTCAGTGTTACATCAATACTGCCAGCGCATGTGCAGAAACAGAGGGCGTTTCCTTTATAAAAAAGGGTCGAAAACTTAGTTCCTCTGACGCCGGCAGTTGCAAGTGAAGTGGATATTGCCGCATTATTTCCCTTAGGAAGATTAGAATTCATCCAAACTTCGCCCCTAGCCATGTCTGCTTTGAAGTTTTTATCGGATTTTCCCAACTCTATCTCAGAGTCAGGGCCTATGACAAAACGGCCAATATTTGGCATCTCTGCAACTGCGAGGGCAGTTTTATCAGTCCTCAGTCTCTCTCCGAAAGAGACCTTGCTGCCTTTCTTAAGCTCTTTCCATTTCCCGTTATTCAGACGTTCCAGTATTCCACTCCGTATATCGACGACTTTTCCACTTAAATCTTCTGCCCATCCTAAGTTCCCTATTAACAATAAAAAAAGGATGGAGAAGATTGCTAAAGAGGCCATGTATTTTACTTTAATATGTTTTTGCATAAAGTTTTCCTCCTGACGTTAAAACGAATTTGATTCAATTAGCAGGCTGTTGAAAAAGGCATCAACAGCCTTGAGGACACAGATTAGGAAAAGCGAGGACACAGATATTCCAGGGAGT
>JACRML010000016.1 GCA_016214995.1 Deltaproteobacteria bacterium | reverse complement strand
GGCGTCAACAGGAATTTTGGTCTTCTTCCCTATTTCCATAGCATCTTTATAATGGTCTCCCAAGTGAATGAGCTTATCAATCCTTCCTAGCTGCCTTATGGCATTTACGGCCAAATCAACATTCCCGTGTGTATCTGACATTACTGCTATTTTCATAATGTCTATCCAAGATTCCCCAGTTCATACTGAATCAGCCCAATCATGGTTATTGCTGCAGTCTCAGTCCTTAAAACTCTTGCCCCTAAACCTACAGATATAAAACCAGCCTCTTTTGCCTCTTCTATTTCTGTCAGTGCAAAACCACCCTCTGGCCCAATCATCACTGAAACATTCTTAACTCCAAGCCCTTTAACAGCCCGAATCTTTTCCTTGAGAAGATTTGCCTTCTCGTTTTCCCATAAGAGCAGCTTAAATTCGTGGCTCGAAGTCGCTTTAATTGCATCGGCAAAATTGCAATACGGTTGAATCTGTGGAATGGTAGCACGTCTTGATTGTTTTGCAGCCTTTAAGGCAATCTCGCCCCATTTATGAGACTTTTTCTGTATAGCATCCCTTTCTTCAAGACTTATAGACCTTTCTGATTTAAACGGCACAATTGATGAAGCTCCGAGTTCTGTTGCCTTTTGAATTATAAGCTCCATTCTCTCTTTTTCAGGAATGGCTTGAACAAGTGTTATGTTCAAATTGGATTCAACCGATTGGTTAAGCTCTTCAAAAACCTTCACTTCTGCCGCATCAGATTCAAGTTTTGCAATCCGTGCCCTAAAAAATTTATTATCCGCATTGCAAATGGTAACAGCTTCACCAAGCCTCGGCTTCCATAAAATAAGGTTTTGAAAGTTTCTTTTGGTCAACAAAAATGAACCTTCAAGACAGGCATTCTCTGTTATAATCTGTCCAATGCCAGCCATAATAGCCATTTTATGACAATACCTTCATAGTGTCAAACTCATTGAATTACTGTAAAATAGCGATTCAAAACCTCACCATTTTACATCTTCCACTTGCAATCGCTTCGCAGCAAGTGGAGCCAGCCGATTTGCTGCCATACTTCCTTATTGAACTGGGGTGCCTATTTTTGGGGATTATCCTAAAATAATCTTCTTGAGAGAACAGCAAAAAACAAATAGAATGATTTTATGCTATGGATGTTATTCGCTCTTATCACAGCCTTTTCCCTGTCAACTGCCGATGCCTTAAGTAAAAGGGCTATGGCAAAAAGCGATGAATATGTCATTGCATGGGTAAGGGAAGGCTATGCGCTTCCTTTTATAGCGCTGTCATTCTTTTTCATCCCTATTCCGCATCTGGATAAGACATTCTGGCTCTCTGTTATCGTCCTTTTGCCGCTGGAGATTACTGCGCTCATCCTTTATGTAAAGGCAATAAAGCTGTCTCCGCTGTCGCTTACCATACCATTTATGGCATTGAGCCCTGTATTTATAATTGTCATAGCTTTTTTTCTGCTTGGTGAATGGCCTGATAAATCAGGGTTTGTCGGTATATTCTTTATTACCCTTGGTGCATATCTGTTAAACGCAAAGGCCGGTAGCCAAGGATTTTTAGGCCCCATAAAAGCAATTGCACGGGAAAAGGGTTCTTTACTTATGGTTATTGTTGCAGTTATATACAGCATCACATCAACAATCGGTAAGATAGCTGTCCAGCACTCAAGCCCGATATTCTTCGGCTTTTTTTATCCATTACTGCTGACTATCGCATTATCAATGGTTGTGGGTGTTAAGGGAACTTTGCATAGGGTGGTGTCAAGGCCGGTAACCTTTTTGACTATAGGCATATTCACAGCCATAATGATTTTATCCCACTTTCTGGCCATAAGCATGGCTGATGTTGCATATGTTATATCTATTAAAAGAACAAGTCTCATCTTCAGTGTGTTTTACGGATGGGTTGTGTTCAAGGAGATAAATGTAACAGAGAGACTATTAGGAAGTATCCTGATGATAGCAGGCATTGTTTCAATAACGGTATTTTGATATAAACGATAACGACAAAGAGCAAGAAACGGGAGAGGAGAAGCCCTCCTACGGAATCAGGATATGGATTTTCATGATAAAAATACAAATGGATAATGGATTTGCAATAGTTGACACGCTGAAAACGGTCTTTGGTTTTGATACATTCCGTCCGAATCAGGAGCAGATAATCAAGGGCATTCTGAATAAGCAGGATGTGTTTGCCGTAATGCCCACAGGCGGCGGAAAGTCGCTCTGCTATCAGCTTCCGGCAAAGATAATGCGCGGCGCCGCTGTTGTCATCAGCCCGCTTATCTCCCTGATGAAAGACCAGGTTGACGCTGCGCGGACAAACGGAATAGCCGCGGCTTATATGAATAGTTCGCTGAATGATCAGGAAGTGTCTGACCTTTACCGAATGTTGAAGGGTAATAAGATAGAACTGCTCTACATAGCGCCTGAACGTTTTGCCATGCCGAATTTCCTGGATATACTGAAAGACATTCCCATCTCTCTTTTTGCCATTGACGAGGCACACTGCATATCCGAATGGGGGCATGACTTCCGGCCTGATTATCTGAGCCTCTCTGTTATTCCCAAGATGTTCCCCAATGCGCCCATAGCCGCCTTTACTGCAACAGCAACCTTCAAAGTCCAGGAAGATATATGCAGAAAGATTGGCCTCAGAAAGCCTTTTGTTGTCCGCGCCTCATTCAACCGGCCGAATCTCTTTTATCAGGTAGAAAGAAAATCCAGCGGGGAATCGCAGATATTGGAATTCCTCAGGGCTCATCCTGACGAGTCCGGGATTATTTACCGCACCACCAGAGATTCGGTTATGGAAACCGCTCTTTTCCTGACATCCAACGGAATCAGCGCCATTCCCTATCATGCAGGACTGCCCCCGGAGGTGCGGAATAAAAATCAGGATGCGTTCAATAGAGACGAGGCAGCGGTGATTGTGGCGACCATCGCCTTTGGCATGGGCATTGACAAATCCAATGTGCGGTTTGTCATCCACGCAGACCTTCCCAAAAATATAGAGGCATATTATCAGGAGACAGGCCGCGCAGGCCGCGACGGAGAGCCTGCCCGCTGCCTCCTCTTTTTCAGCAGGGGTGATATCCCCAAGATACGTTATTTTATTGACCAGATAACCAATGACGCGGAACGTTCCCTCTCCCTTGAAAAGCTGAATCAAGTTATACGGTTTGCATCGCACAATGTGTGCAGGCGAAGGCAGCTTCTGGGCTATTTCGGGGAGGTCTATCCTGCTGACAACTGCGGCAACTGCGATATATGTTTAGGCGCTGTTGAACGGTTTGACATTACGAGAGATGCGCAGATAATGATGTCTGCCATGTCAAGGACAGGGCAGAGGTTCGGCATTGGACACATCATTGACATTGTAATCGGCGCTGACACAAAACGCATTCGCGCACTTGAGCATGATAAGATAAAGACCTACGGCAGTGGAAAAGATAAGGACAAAAACCACTGGCAGTTTATTATTGACGAACTCCTTGCACAGGATGCTATCAAACAGGAGGGGAATCCCTATCCGGTATTAAAGCTGACACAGAAGGGTTCAAATATCCTATATGGCAAAGAGCAGATTGCAGCCATAAAGAGGGAAGAGACAAAAGAAAGGGGGCGGGCAAAAAGAGATGGCTTTGAAGAGTATGACCAAGCCCTTTTTGAAAAGTTGCGGATGCTCAGGAAGAGGATTGCCGATGATGAGGGAGTGCCTCCCTTTGTCGTGTTCTCCGACAAAACAGTGCATGAGATGTGCAGATATTATCCTGCAGCGCTACCGGATATGAGAAGGATCAGCGGCGTAGGAAATGTCAAGCTTGAACGGTACGGCGATGCCTTTGTTCAAGAGATTATGCGATACCTGTCTGAAAATCCCGGCATTCCGATCCCGGACGCTGCGCCGCATGGGCGGGATCACGCGCACACAGGCAGTCATGGCGAAGAAAAGACAGGGGAAACTGTCGAGGAAACATACAGGCTTTTACAAAAAGGGTTGTCTATGGATGCGATTGCCCGACAGCGCAGTCTCACTTCGTCAACTATTGCAGGCCACATAGAGAAGCTCATTCAGAGCGGCCGCGATATTGACATAGACCGTCTGGTAGAGCCTGCAAAGAGGCGCGAGATAGAGGAGTTGTTTTTCACGCTGAAACAATGGAGCTTGAAACCTGTTGTTGAGGCCGGGAACGGGAGGATAACTTACGAAGAAGCCCGGCTGGTGAGGGCGTGCCTCTTCAGAGATCGCGGGAAAAACCATGATGCAACTGACTGAAGACAACTATGAGCAGATATTCGGCCATTATGTGAAAGACAACTCGTCGCCGGTTGACCTTACCAGTGCCACATTCATAGATCCCTACGGCATGGTGGGTCTCCTTGAAATGGGAGAGTTTTTCAAGTCAAATGGAATCAGGAAAATCCTTCATCTCCCTCAGTCGGAAGATGTGCTGAAATATCTTGAGCGCATGTATTTTTTCAGATTCGCAGGGAAATATTTCGAGCTTGATCCTGCCAGACCGAACCCTTCTGAAAAATATTTTAGAAGCCCCCACTCGGATGTTCTCCTTGAAATCACTCCCATTGAAAAATCGGATGACATCCATTTTATTGTAGGCAAGGTCAAGGAGCGCAGCCATTCAATCCTTGCAAAACACCTCCATTATGACGATAAGGCCATAAACGGCTTTATTGTTGCCCTTTCAGAGGTCTGCCAGAATATTGTTGAGCACAGCGAAAATAAAGGGTTTGTGGGGATACAAAAATACCATTTTCAGAGTCTTAACAAAAATGTGGTAAAGATTGCTGTCATGGATATTGGCATAGGTTTTAGAAAATCTTTGTCAGGGCGGTTTCAGTTGAAGGGTGATTTTGATGCCATTGAAAAAGCGCTGCTTTACGGTATATCAAGGCATACTGATGAAGGCAGAGGACACGGACTTGCAGCAGTAAGGCGTTTTGCCAAGGAGTGGAACGGCAAACTCTCTATCCGCTCAGGAACCGCAAAACTCTCCATAATCCCCGATTGGTCATGGGGAAAAGAAAAAGAAATTAACCTCACCCATTTCCCAGGCTCCCAGATAAGTATCATGCTGCCGGAAACTTGATCTACATGTAGCAGCGTATATGATTACCCAATCCCCACCCTAACCCTCCCCTTGAAAGGGAGGGCATTCTATTTACCCTCTCTCCATCAGGGAGAGGGCTGGGTGAGGGTGGGGTAGATTTGTTTGCTTTTTTTTGCTTGACAACCATTCAAAATGCTGGTTCAATTGATTCAGTTGAATTCTTCATTCTCCCCGCCCCGTTGGGGAGAGGGTCAGGGTGAGGGGCTGTGGTTTATAGACCAGAAGGTGGATAAGGAGCCGTTCAAGGGTGTGAGGAAAGAGAAGTAACTTTCACGACACCTACTTTAAGGTGGAATAATGGCAGAAGAAATAAAATACAATCCTGAAACTGTAAAAACAGTTTTTAGCGTCCTTCAAAAGGAATTTGAATCTGAAGAAGGCAGGAATAGACACATATTATCTAAAGTTCAAATGATGCTTACTGTAGCAGGTATTTTATTAACAGCCATAATTTTTTTGCTCAAAATAGTAATTGAGCAAAGATGGTATGCAAATGTAATCTTATTGTTAGTATCGCTGTTTCTACTAATAATAGCTATAATCCTTTTATTAGATGTTGTTCGAATAAAGGCATTTAAGCGGATACAATATGAAGCACTTGTTTTTAATACCGAATTAACAAAAAGCACAGTGGAGGTTGAAAGCAGATTGATAGCTACGTATGAAGAAGCTTTAAAGAAAAATATCCCAATAACTGACGAAATGGCAGAGGGCGTTAAAAGAGGGACGCTTTCTATCATGATTTCCATTGGACTGATTTATATTGTGCTACTGACTATTTTTTATAAAGTGCAAATACATAAACTTTTTATGGGAGGCAGTCTATGAGCGAAGAACAAAGCCAGCAAACTAACACTCAACAAAATTCTGGAAGTGTCAGCCATGATTCTCAGGAAAAGCCTCAGAGTTATGGAACTGTGACTTCACAACGGGGTATAAGTCAGTCAAACGATAAGTAAGATTTTAAATTTGAAGGAAATCATATGAGCGACGAAAAGAAAAACAAGCCACCTTTAGAGAAGGAACCAGTTAAAGATAAACCAAACCCATACCCAGTACGAGATGTGAATTCAATAGAGACATTACCGGAACCATTTGCTGAAGATAAATAAGGTTGTTATGCAACTAAATCTATCAGTTCTTGATAATAAGACAACAGACATTCGGCGCAAGAATATCCTTACTTCTCCTAAGCTTGGCGGCTCATGCGATATTGATTCAATACCCTATCTGAACGAATTGGGCATTGAAATTATTGAGAGCCGGCAACCCATACAATTTACGCCAAACTTCGGAGAGCATGTCCACCGTTGGGCTCCGTATATTCAAGGGTTTTCATCATCGTTTGTTCAATCGGTTTTTGATCAATACAAGAAGGATTATGAATCTCCGGTGGTTCTTGATCCCTTTGCCGGTTGCGGAACTGTCCTTGTTCAATCTAAGTTAAATGGCTATAACTCCGTAGGCACGGAATTAAATCCCTTGCTTCAATTCATTGCGGATGCCAAAGTCAACTCATGGGATGTTAATCCCGAATTGGTTTCCAATCTTTACACCTCAATTCCAAAAAAACTAAAAACTCCCGCTCCCGACTTTCTTAAATCTGAAAACCAATTCAATACTGGGGTGTTAAGAAATTTAGAATTGCTTAAAGGCGGCATTGATAATATATCGGCAAAGACAAAAGAACAAAAGCAGGCGCGAAACCTTATTTTACTTGCCTTCTCATCCATATTGATTGATTGCAGTAATCTTAAAAGAACACCATGTCTTGGGTATTGGAAAAATAAAAAAGTCTCTGATAACGCTCCATGGATGCTGATGGAAAGCAAGATTAAAGAGATTTACAACGATTTAAAGATTCTCCAAAGCAGTTGTAAAAAGAATTTTAAAACGACAAGTAAAATTTATCTTGCCAATGCAATGGAGTATCAGCATAAAGACGGTTTTGATCTGATAATTACATCACCGCCATATATGAACGGTCTTGATTATGTAATGAACTATAAGATTGAAATGGCTTGGCTTGGTTTTACTAAAGAAGCAAGGGATGCCAAGAAGGTTAAAGATAACCTTGTTGTTTGCGATAATGTGTCAAAGGGGTTAATTCGTAAATTTGCACAAACAGATTCCAAATATACAAATGACTGGTTGGAAGAAATCAAATCTAATATCCGGACAAATATAGATAGGAGAGGGAATTATAGACGAAATGATATGCCGGATATTGTTCATAAGTATTTTGATGATATGTATAAGGTAATGGATAAGGTGAGCAAATCCCTTAGTCCCAATGGTCGGTTTATATTGGTTGTGGGAGATAGTCTTATTGCGGATGTTTATATCCCTACTGATTTACTTCTTACCAGAATAGGGTCAGAGCTTGGTCTTAATATTGAGAGGATAGAGAAAGCGAGAAACAGATATTCCGGCCAAGTAAGAAACTATAAGCTGCGAGAGACCATAATTACTCTTAAAAAGGCATCAAGAAAAAGGAGGGGCAATGGAAGATAAATTTGGGTATCAGCAGGATATAAAGAATGGCGATGGGATAATTAGGGCCAGAACCACAGGCGGGCATTTACGTTCATGGGATATACCAAGAACATTAAAGGCATTGGAAGTAGTTAAAAAAGAATGGGGAAATCTTGAATATCCCGGAGTATATATCCTATTTGATGCGGGTGGTAAAAAAGTATATATCGGCGAAGCAAAAGATATTTGCAACAGGCTTAAAACTCATATGGCTACACCCGAAGATAAAATCAAGGATTGAGAGCTGTTATTATTAATGATGGAAGAACGGCAACACAATCGGATTTTAACGACTCTGTCATAAGAAGGTCTATAGAACTTCATCTAATAAATCTGTTCAAGGCCAACCGATATACTGTAGTTGCACAGGGAGAACCACAAAAACATAACCCTCAGCAAAAATCGACGGTTCAGGCTTTTAGAGAGGAATTTGACTTTTTCCTGATGAAGAAAAATCTTATTACTAAACTTATTGAAAAACCTGGCCAAGAAGAAATTATTAGAGATGACTTGAAGAAAATATTGGAGAAAAAAGGCTGGAAAATAGAAGAATGGAGCGCCTACGAAGCAGTAATAAACGGTAAAAAGGTTTATATAAGGCGGGGAAGTAAAAAACAGAAAGGCTGGCAAATAACATTTAGAGATAAATTTAAAGATACCTTACAAAAAGGCGAAGGAATTCTCCTTGTGCCCAGAGATGGAATATTATTCATACCCTTCCGTGAAATCCAAAAAGTAATTACAGACGATTCCAAATATAAGCAAAACACCATAGACATCTATATTGACTTCAAAGAGGAAAGCATAGAACTGACCTATTCAACAAGTACAATAGATGTAACGCAATTTAGACTTGCGAAATAAGCACCATGCCCAACTACAACCTCTACAGACTCTTGACTTCAAAGACAAAAAAGACAAACTGCTGCATGACGAAATAGTTAGGGTTCAAAAAGAGCTTATCAAAAAGCAAGGTGAAATAGACCAACATGCTAATGACAAACGAAGTCTGACAAAGCTCAACCGGGAGTTTGACATCCTGAAACATGAACTTGATGACTTACTAAAGACACTGTTTTATCTGGGCAATAATGATAGTTTAATTCCTCTAATCAAAGAGATGTATGAAACTAATTGAACACGCATCAGCAGAAAAGCTTAGAGGAGGGTTTTATACACCCGACCCCATTGCTGCATTCATTTTTAAATGGGGAATAAATGGGATTTCTTCATTTGACATCCTTGAACCGAGTTGCGGGAATGGAGTATTCCTTGAACAATTAAAAGAGCAAAAGTATAAGTCCAATTCAATAACCGCTATTGAACTTGATGAAGTAGAAGCCGAAAAAGCGGATAGAATAAGACTGAATAATAAATTTGTCATAAATACCGACTTTCATGTTTATTGCAATGAAACCACAGAACGTTTTGATCTGGCAGTTGGTAATCCGCCATATATCAGATACCAATACTTTGATGAAGGTCAGCAAAAAGAAGCCGACAAAATATTCAAACGAGCAGGTCTCAAATATTCAAAACTCACTAATGCCTGGGTTTCTTTTGTTGTAGGTTCTAGTCTTTTACTGAAAGAGAAAGGCAAAATTGGTTTTGTATTGCCAGCTGAAGTACTACAGGTATCCTATGCACAACAACTTAGAGAGTTTTTGGCTCATTTCTACAACAAAATAAATATCATTTCCTTTGAGAAGCTGGTATTTCCAGATATTCAACAAGAAATTATATTACTGCTTTGTGAAAGAAACGGAAACAATACGCACTTAATCGAGCATCTTGAACTTCTTGACGCATCAGAGCTTGAAACATTGGACGTTAACTGGCTCAAAAGCCCTGCAAAGCAAATTGACTTTAAGTCAAACAAGTGGACTTTCTATTTTCTTGAACAAAAAGAGATTGACTTCCTTGAAGCAATTGCAAAATTCAAGAATATCCCTGCAATTGGTGATTTTGCCAATGTGGAAGTGGGAATAACCACAGGTGCAAATGACTACTTTACTGTTCCCCGTTCTGTAGTTGAGGGATATAACCTTGAACTATTTGCGAAGCCAATGGTTGGTCGCAGTGTTCAGGTGAACAGCATTATCTTTACAGAAAAAGATTGGGTAAGGAACAGAAGAACAAAAGCGAAAGCCCATTTGCTAATTTTCCCACAAAAGAGCGAGCTAAAGAACCATAAAGGAGCTTTGTCCTATATTTCACTTGGTGAAACAATGGGAATAAACAAGGGCTATAAATGTGGAATACGAAATGATTGGTTTGTCGTGCCTTCCATTAAATTATCAGAAGCTTTATTCATAAGGAGAAACAACCTGTTCCCAAAGCTAATACTGAATGAAGCCCAGGCATATACAACTGACACAATGCACAGGGTTTTTATGAATAGCGGGGTAAATATTAATGCCTTTGTAGCAAGTTTTTATAATTCATTGTCATTGGCTTTCTCTGAGATTTCAGGACGTTCTTACGGTGGCGGAGTTTTAGAACTAATGCCCAGTGAAGTAGAAAAAATACTGCTTCCTTACAAAAAAGAAAATTCAAGCTTATTGCAAGAGATTGACCAAATGATGCGTGACAATAGAAGCATTGAGGAAATATTGAAAATAACTAATGAGCGCATACTTAAACAGGGTTATGGACTGAGCTCAAGCGAAATAAAACTTGCCGATAGTGTTTGGAAGAAACTTTCGAAAAGAAGATTAAACAGAAATGGCAGATAGCGCTTGATTAATTTTTCTACAAATAAGCTTCTGAAAGAGAAAAAAGGGGAATGGATGAACAAGAAGTGTGCTGATAAAAATATTGAAACCACAGCTTACCAATTATCTCAACTGTGCATAGCCAAATATCTTGTCGTAGTTGTAGAAAGAGGTGTAACTATTGAGGTCAACTACTTCAACTCGTTGAAAGAAGCCAAACAAGCCTTCGGCGAAATAGCCCATGATTACGGCTATGAACCTGAAAATATGAATGATTTGGCTACTTGCAATGTTTCAATTTGGAAATGGACAGAGGATAGGTACGAAAAGGTTTGTAAATCATGACCACCTACGACCTTTACAAACTCCTTAAAGAAGAGCTCAAGAACGGCTCTAACGACCTTGTTACAAGGCCCACAGGACAGGTTCTCAGAGAACGGATTGAGCGGGACATTGGAAAAGAAGATGAAGGATCCGTGATTGCCCTGGACTTTTCACAGGTAGGGATCGTTGACTTCTCCTGCGCGGATGAGATTGTGGCAAAGGTCATATCACGGCTTTTAAGCGGCGAATACGGGGATAGATATATTGTTCTGAGCGGCCTCAATGAGAACCAAAAGGAAAATATTGAAGTGGCTTTGGAGAGGAAAGAGCTTGCTGTTATGGGCCGGATGAGGAGACAACCCCCTTTAAATCCCCCTTTGTTAAGGGGGACTAAGGGGGTTGTCATAGGCAGCCTGAACAAATATCTCTCGGATACTTTGGAACTCATACTGAAAAAAGGGAAAATCACCGCAAAAGAACTTTCTGATAAAATGAGCCTTGAACCGAATGCAAGCGGGATGCGGCTTTTGAACCTGCATAAAAAGAGGCTGGTGAAACGGGTTGAGAAAACAGCAGACGGCGGAAAGGTGTGGTCATATGAAAGGATTTAGGAGGAGAAAGAAGAAATGAACATGGCAAAGATAAAAGATGTGTATGCTAAAGCATGGCAAAAAACAAAAGAACTCAAAACACTAATCACCTTTCTTATCATTACAAATATAGTCTTCCTTTTTTTCGGTCAATGGATGATAGCTACTGGTGTTTCCGGCGCTGTTGAGTTCAAGAAAGAATTTTTAAAGCAGCTGCCTGAAATGGGCTATCTTAAGCCTCTTTCAGGCCCGCTTGCGCCATATCTGTCATTAAAGATAGCGTATACCTTTTTATTTAATCTTATATTTGGCGCCCTGTTATCAACTACAGCCCCTGGCATTATCTTTTTCCTACCCTATATCATTACGGTTTTCAGGGCATGGGTTATAGGCGTAATCTTTTATGGAACAACGTCTACACCCATACACTATGCCATTTTCTACGGCACATTCATTCTGGAATTTGGTGGCTATGTCTTCTCATCGGCCGCCGGCATAAATATAGGCCTTTCACTACTAAATCCAACATGGAAGGGCAAAGAAACAAGGCTTGAGGCATTTAAGGCCGCTGTAAAAGATGCTAGCCTGTTATTTGTCATTATGGCAACCCTCCTCTTTCTTGGTGCAGTATGGGAGATGAGTTGGCTGCATTTTTTTGGACTGCATGTTGAAAAGTTTATCCCATTAGAAAGTTCGGGCAGCTGATGAGCCTTAGATTACTCTATAATCTCATTATCGAAGACTTTCTAACAGAACTTCTGATGCCAAAGATTTCTCTTGGATAGCCATTCCAAAATGTGCTATAACTAGCTGCATTAAGCGAGCTAACCGTGTGGAATGAAAAGAGAATTACTCTTGCCTCATCCTCTCCCAGGAGAAAGGCGCTCCTTGAAGAAATTGGCCTGTCATTTGATATATGCCACAGCAATATAGATGAGAATATTAAAAATGGAGAAGTCCCGGAAAAACATTGTTTAAGACTTGCGGAGGAAAAGGCAAAAGAGGCTGCAAAAAATGTAAAAAGCGGCTGGATACTTGGGGCAGATACAATAGTATTAATTGATAACCGTATTTTGGGTAAGCCGTCTGGCATAAAAGAGGCACGGGATATGCTTAATCTCCTGAGAGGCAGGCATCATAAGGTTGTAACAGCCTTTTGTCTTTTAAATGCCTCTACAGGCAAAAATATAAAACGTGTTGTAGAAAGCATGGTAAAGATAAAAAACCTCTCAGATAAAGAAATTGAGGATTATCTCAGTACCGGCGAACCGCTTGACAAGGCAGGGGCATATGCTGCGCAGGGTATTGGTAATTTTATGATTGAAAAAATAGAGGGTTCATATACCAATGTGGTTGGTCTGCCGATGGAGGAATTAAAACAAGTGTTGGAAGAAATTGGAATTATAAACTGAGAGTCAGAGTATAAAAGTGTCAAAGTATCAAAGTGTCGGAGATAAAATCTTCTTTAACACTTTGACTCCATGCCACTCTGACTCTCTAATACTTGTTTTTGATTTCCTTGGGCAAACGCAAGATTTGAGATCCGAAGGAGTCCGTATGACTCTTCGGAGTCCATCGAACCAAAGCATGCCCCTGAAGGTTTCTATCAGGGGATAAGGAAAAGATGGGTGGACAAAACGGAGCATACTCTTCTACGTATGTGAGTATTTGGACAGCCAACTTTAACACAGTATTTGGCCAGAGCCTGCCCCTGAAGGTTTTTATCAGGGGATTGCGTTTGATAAGGGGTGGATAAATGCCGTCACTTATTCCTAAAAATATAGCAATAGTAAGGGAAAGGATAGAAAAGGCTGCCAGACATGTTGGCAGGGAACCCAGAGAGATAACCCTTGTAGCGGCTATAAAAACAGTTGACCTAAAGAGGATACAAGAGGCTGTAAAGGCAGGGGTTAAGGCTATGGGAGAAAACTATGTTCAGGAGGCAAAGAAAAAGATTGAGAATATACGGGGAGGAAAGGATGTCAGATGGCATTTTATAGGCCATCTGCAAAAAAATAAGGCAAAGGATGCTGTTAAACTCTTTGACATGGTAGAGACCGTTGATTCTATCGGTCTGGCAAAGGAGTTAAATAAAAGGGCAGAGAAAAAGTTAGATGTCCTGATTCAGGTAAATCTGGCAAAAGAAAAAACAAAAGGCGGTGTTACTGAAAGTGAAGCATTGGGTCTATCTCGTGAGATTGCTAAACTCGAAAATCTTTCGCTAAAAGGGCTTATGACCATCCCGCCATATTTTGAACATCCTGAAATGTCGCGGCCATATTTTACCGAACTAAGAAGGCTGGCAGAAAAGATACGGCGTGAAAATCTTCCTAACGTTATTATGAAAGAGCTTTCCATGGGCATGTCGCATGATTTTGAGATTGCCATAGAAGAAGGTGCAACAACAATAAGGGTGGGAACAGCTATATTTGGGGAGAGGCCAAAGGAAAGTCGTTAACTGTAAACTGTTAACTGTTTATTCCTTACTACTCACAGTTAGCTGTTCACGGTTTACAGCTAATGGAAGAGAGTATATTTATGCTTACAAAAAAAACCATCGGCTTTATCGGCGCAGGGAATATGGGTGAGGCGCTTATAAAGGGGCTTATAGGCTCGAAGAAGATAACTCCTGCTCAAATCCTCGTTGCTGACAAGGTCAAGGAAAGGCTTGCATACATTGCTGAGCATTATGAGGCAAAGGTATTTACCAAAAATTTTGAGGTGGCAAAAGGGGCTGATATAATTATACTCGCTGTAAAGCCGAATGATATAAAGGCTGCGCTTGAGGAAATAGGCTCTGATTTGAACAAGGGTAAGCTATTAATATCCATAGCTGCGGGTATAACTATGGACTTTATACTTGGGAACCTTCCTCATGCTGTGCCTCTTATCAGGGTTATGCCAAATACACCTGCGCTTGTTCTTGAAGGGGCAATAGGCATTTGCCCTGGAGAGGGTGTTTCAAAAGAAGACAGAGATATTGCAGTGGCGATATTTGAAGCAGTGGGCAAAGTTGTGCTCATTGAGAACGAAGAACTTATGGATGCTGTGACAGGATTAAGCGGAAGCGGACCTGCATATGTTTTCTTAATCCTTGAGGCGCTGTCGGATGCAGGGATTAGTGTCGGTCTTTCAAGAAAGATCGCAAATCTGCTTGCAATACAGACTGTTCTCGGAGCTGCAAAGTTGGCAATGGAAAGCGGAAAGCACTTTGGTGAATTAAAGGACATGGTAACATCGCCAGGCGGCACAACCATTGCAGGCATTGAAAAGCTGGAACAGGGAAGTATCAGAGCAACGATAATAAAGGCAGTTGAAGCTGCGACAAAGAGGTCAAAGGAATTATCTGGTTCACGCTGAAAAATACCTGACCCATGACTCTGTCATGGATGCCCCGCTGTGTTGCCTGAGCCTGTTCCGAGCGAAGCGAGGAATCTCATTCAAGATTAAAACTAATGTTATCTGTGCAGTGGCTTCGATGGTTTGCTTCGCCCCGATATTACATCGGGGCTCACAACCGCTGCACTGCTCACATAACTGTAGTTTGCCCGACCCAACCTTTGGTTGGGTGCCCCGTGGGCGTTTTAAAAGCGCCGATAAATCGGCAGACTACAGCGCCTGGCATCTAGACAATTTTTGAGCGTGAACTTATATGAAAACATATTTTAGTATAAACTAAACATATTTTGGAGGTAAAGTTGTTTGTATTTGCAAATCTCATAGAAGCTTTAGCCACTATTTTTTCTTATCTCTTAACTATCTATATGTGGATAATCATCATAAGGGCGCTCATCTCATGGGTAAACCCTGACCCGTATAGCCCGATTGTGAGATTCTTATATCAGGCCACAGAACCTGTACTATATCCAATAAGAAGAAGGCTGCCGTTTATGGGCGGCATAGACCTCTCACCAATTATTGTTTTGCTTGTCATACTGTTTTTGCAGGTATTTTTGGTAAAAACTTTAAACGAACTGGCAATACGATTAAGGATGGGAGACGGATTATGAACTCCATTCGACCTATTGATCTGCTAATGGAGCTTGCATGTTCACTCATAGTTCGGATTAAAAAAGGAGGTTTAAGGGGATGAAGATTACACCAATAGAGGTTAAAGAGCATAAATTTAGAAAGGCATTCAGAGGATATGACCCGCAGGAGGTTAAGGCCTTCACGGAGGTAATTGCCGAAGCAATTGAAGAGGCTGCAAAATATGTTAATAACCTTGATGGAAAGCTTAAAGATATGACCGCTAAGCTAGCAGAACATGAGGAAAGGGAGAAGACACTTAGGGAAACAATCACAACAGCACAAAAGATGGTGGAAGATTTAAAAAACAATGCCAGAAAAGAAGCAGAGCTTATCGTCTCGGAGGCAAGGATTCAGGCAGACGAACTTATAAAAAAGGCACATGAAAGAGTTATAAAAGTGCAGGAAGAGTTATACCAGTTAAAAAAGCAGCGGTTGGAGATGCAAACATCTATAAAGGCAATTCTTGAATATCATACCAATCTTCTATTTATGGAAGGGCAAGGGGCAACAAAAGAAGATGAGCAGGACGACAAACTCAAATTTATCAAGAAATAGTCTCTCCTTCCTAACACATGATAAAAAAGGAATTCTCTTACGGCTCTACATCCAGCCCCGTGCATCAAAAAATGAGATTACAGGCATCCACGATGGAACTGCATTGAAAATAAGACTCACATCGCCTCCGGTGGAAGGCGCTGCAAATTCAGCATGTATAGAATTTCTTGCCGATATTTTAGAGATAAGAAAAAGCCAGCTAGAGATTGCATCGGGCAAAAAATCAAGGATAAAGCAGGTTAAAATAACCGGCTGTTCATTTAAAGAAGTGGAAGATAAAGTGTTCAGGTATTTATCATGTTAAAAAAGGCTACACAGGATTCATTTCTTATCAGATGCAATTAACACCTTCTTTAATATTCCCTTCTCATATTTCTTCAGGGAGATTATCCGTCCTTCGCCATCAAAATATGCTTCGTAGTATGTATAGAGATTATTGGCCTCCTCATAGTTTATTACTTCAATAGGTTCATACGGTGGCTCACTGTTTCTGATATCCCTGAAGTAATGCGGGCCATCTGTATATTTTCCCTCGGCACGGCAGATTGCAGTTCCTATAATAAGTATAAAACAGGTATAGAAATAAAAAGCTAAGGTTTTAATTTTTATGTTTCCAATTTCTGATTTTTTACTTCTCATTTGCGCGCTATAAGACCTATTCCTCACTAAACCCCTTTAACAACTTAACTCTTGTAGGATGTCTCAGTCTCCTTATGGCCTTGGCCTCTATCTGACGAACCCTTTCTCTCGTGACACCCAAAACCTTTCCAACCTCTTCCAGGGTATAATCCTGTTTTTCTCCCACACCAAATCTCATTCTTAAAACCTTTTCCTCGCGCGGCGTTAAGGTTGCAAGCACTCTCTGGGTTTGGTCTGAAAGATCCCTTTCTATAGCAGCCTCTGAAGGAGAAGGTGATTTTTCATCTTCAATAAAATCACCCAATGAACTTTCCTCATCGTCTCCGATTGGGGTTTCCAGAGAAAGCGTTTGTTTCATAAGACGGAGGATGCGTCTTACCTTTGATACATGGATATCCATCCTGTCCGCTATCTCATCCGGGGTAGGCTCTCTTCCAAGTTCTTTAAGAAGCTGGCGGGATGTCTGCAGCAGTCTGTTTATGGTCTCTATCATATGAACTGGTATGCGGATTGTTCTGCCGTGGTCGGCGATCGCCCTTGTTATTGCCTGACGAATCCACCATGTTGCATAAGTTGAAAACTTGTAGCCCTTCTTATAGTCAAACTTGTCTACTGCCTTCATAAGCCCGATATTGCCTTCCTGAACAAGGTCAGAAAATTTTAAGCCCAGATTCATATATCTCTTTGCAATACTCACCACAAGCCTTAAATTAGCTTCTACCAGTCTTTTTTTCGCCCTTCTGACAACAACATCATGCGTTTTGATTTCCTTGGCCAATTGCCTCAGTATTTCCCTGTTCATTTCGGTCTTTCGCATTATCCATCGTGTGCGCTTTTTTGCCCTCTCTGTCTTTTTAGCACCTCTCTTTTTCTCTTCCCTTTCTATAAATCTCTCAAGATTGATTATACGTTGGGCAATCCTGTTTATTACAGCCGGATTAAGGCTCAACTCCTTCAATAATTTATATGCACCTTCCTTTTTTCTCCTCTTAAGTTTATCTATCTCAATCAGAATCTCTTCTTTATGCTCTTCATCATATTGCTGCTGGGTTGTTTCATCAATTTCCTCCATAAGCTCCCTGACGGACGCCTTGTCTTCCTTTATCCTTTCAGCTATCCGAAGCACCTCTCTGGATGCAAACTGACTGCTGAGTGTAAGTCTTTTAAGTTCATTTCTTCCATCCTCAATCTCCTTGGCCAGAACGACCTCATCTTCTCTATTCAAGAGAGAGACAGCACCCATCTCTTTCATGTAAATCCTTACTGGGTCTTCTATGCCTTCAACTGCCATAACCTTTTCTTCTACCACTTCTTCAGCAGCTACTGCCTTTTCAGCGCTATCCACCACTTCTATGCCCATTTCTCCAAGCGTTTCAAGCAGGCTGTCCATATCATCAACAGAAAATCCTTCATGCGGCAGCGCATCATTAATCTCCTCATAAGTCAAAAATCCTTTGTCCTTGCCTACTTCAATAAGTTTTTGAAGCTCGGCGCTGTTATTTGCCGTCGCTGTTCTGGCCATTTTCAACTCCTCTTACAAGTTGTAATTTAAATATTTAACAGTTTGTTGAAAAACTCAACAAACTCTGATTGCACAGATAAAAGATTAGATTTCACAGATTAAAACCCATTGAAATATCTGTGTAATCGTTTTTCCTAATCTGTGTAATCAAGGCTGTTGGTGTCTTTTTCAACAGCCTGTTAATATAATATGGATGCTAAAAAGTAGTCAAATAGTTTTTCATTAAATTTAATTAATATTTTCTTTCCATGGGTTTGTACCTGGTTACAGCAACATCCTTATAGCCAAACTTAATACCACCGCCGTCTTTAAACAATAGTACGTGCTTCAGCCAGTTTTTATCATCCCTCGTTGGAAAATCAAGGCGATAATGGGCGCCTCTGCTTTCATTCCGGTTTATAGCAGCAATCACTATGCACTCTGCTATAGTGAGCAAATGGCCCAATTCAAAAACTGATATAAGCTCGGTATTAAAGATCTCTCCTTTATCCTCCAGATTGATATTCTTATATAACTCCCTTAATTCCCTTATTTTAGTTAATGCCTTATCCATCCTGTCTTTGTCCCTGAAAACACCCACATACACGGTCATGGCTGAAGCAAGCTCGTTTCTTAAACCTGCTACCCGTTCGCCGCTTGTCCTGTTCATTATGATTGAAATGTCTCTTGCTGCATCCTTAAGCACAGCCTCTGGAAAATCTTCCAGCGCAGCCTCTTTCGCATAATGAGATGCTGCATATCCAGCCCTTCTGCCAAAAACAACAGCATCCAATAAAGAATTCCCTCCTAACCTGTTGGCGCCGTGAACGCTCACGCAGGCGCATTCACCGGCAGCATAAATGCCTTTTATGTTAGTGGCTCCCCATACATCTGTCTTAATGCCTCCCATTGAATAGTGGGCGCCCGGTTTTATGGGCACAAGCTCTTTTAAAGGGTCTATGCCTTCAAAATCTATTGCCAACTGACGTATCTGGGGAAGCCTTTCATTTATCAGCGCCTCACCGAGGTGTCTCAAGTCAAGAAGCACACAGCCGTCAACTCCTCTGCCATCCTCAATCTCTTGCTGTTCCGCCCTTGATACAACATCACGGCTGGCTAGTTCCAGAGCGTTGGGAGCATATCTTTTCATAAATCGCTCACCCTTTGAATTGAGAAGATAGCCGCCTTCGCCCCTTGCCCCTTCACTAATCAATATGCCGGTAGATTTCAGGGTTGTGGGATGAAACTGGACAAATTCCATATCCATCAGCTCTGCGCCGCTGTTCAGCGCAAGTCCCATGCCGTCCCCTGTATTTATAAGGGCATTGGTAGAATTTTGATATACCCTTCCATAACCGCCTGTTGCAAGGATTATGGCCTTGACATGCAACCTATGAAGTTTTCCTGTATGTATATCAATGGCAATCAAACCGCGGCATATGCCATTTTCAACTGCCAGTGAAACGACAAACCACTCTTCATAAACAGGCACACCGTGCCTGAGTAGCTGTTCATACAAGGTATTAAGAATAGCATGGCCTGTCCTGTCTGCGGCATAACATGTTCTGGGAAAACCTGCGCCGCCAAACGGCCTCTGGGCAATGCTTCCTTTATCATCTCTGCTGAAAAGGCAGCCCATGTTGTCAAGCTCAAAGATATCCTCAGGCGCCTCTTTGCACAGTATCTCTATCGCATCCTGGTCCCCAAGATAATCACTCCCCTTTACCGTGTCAAATGCATGAGCATTCCATGAATCGTTCATGGCAATGGCCGCATTTATCCCTCCCTGGGCAGAAACGGAATGGCTCCTTATAGGATGAACTTTAGATACAACAGCCACGTTCACACCGTTTCGTGCAGCCTCAATAGCTGCCCTCATACCTGCCAATCCGGCGCCAATTACAACTACATCATGAATGACCAATAGTATCTCCTATGAAAGAACTGATTACACAGATTTTGAAATAGGATTACACAGATTAAAAACTGCTATTTTGCCTTAATCTGTGTAATCCGCCTTTATAATCGGTGTAATCTTTCGTATCATCTCCTTTGTACATAACCATTAGTTTCTGTAAAGTCTAACCTAAAACTATAGATTGTCAAGAGTGTAAAGAGGTTTGTCAAGGATTTAATCAGACCCAAAAATAGACATTGATTTTTGGGTAAACTGGCAAGTTGGCTGCCAGACGAGGCAGAGGCCATTTTTGCGACGAGCCGTATGTTCATCAATACGATGAGGAGAAAAAATGCGCCGATAACTAAGTATGGCAGCCAAATCGCCGGTTTGTAAAATAGCGGGGTCTTCAATCGCCATTTTACGGTCAGAGGAGGTTGCAGCTTGAAGGATTAAGAGTCAAGACAGCCAAACCTATCTTTTAGCCTGTAATATCCCGCCTTGGCTTATTTTTCTAATCCTATTGTTGCCTGAATCGGCAACATATATATTTCCGGCCTTGTCCATTCCTATACCTGTAGGGAAACGGAACTGTGCATTATATCCTGCGCCATCAGCAAAACCAGGGACGCTCACTCCAGCAACTGTACTTACAACACCTTCAGGTGTTACCCTGCGGATTTTGTTATTTTGAGAATCGCACACATAGATATTTCCAAGGCCGTCTATGGCAACTCCGGTCGGCCAGAGAAACTTTGCATCTCTTCCTTTACCGTCTTTATAACCCGGCTTGCCACCTGCAAGGGTTGACACAATGCCATCAGGGGTTATCTTCCTGATGGCATTGTTGCCGGAATCTGCTACATAGATATTGCCGTCATGGTCAACGGTAAGAGATATGGGTTCACGAAAATGAGTTTTTACTCCGTTTCCATCCGCATACGCAGGATAGCCATTGCCTGCTATAGTAACAACATTTTTATCCCTTTCTATCTTTCTTATGGTATGACTTCCCCTGTCTGCAACATATACATTGCCATCTTTATCTACATCAACACCTGTTGGATATGCAAACATGGCGATTTTCCCTTCACCATCTTTATAGCCTCTGATGCCGCTTCCTGCTATTGTTGTTATTATCCCATCAGGCGTAACCTTTCGTATTCTAAAGTTATCGGCATCTGCGACATAGATATTGCCATCTTTATCTACAGCTATATTATCAGGCCCTTTCAGATGGGCATCTCTGCCATTACCGTCAGCAAAGGCCGCATGGCCGCTTCCTATAAAGGTGATAACCTCTCCGTTATTATTAATTTTCCTTACAAGGTTATTCAAAAAATCCGCAACATAGATGTAACCCTTATCATCAACAGCTATGCCTGTCGGCCAGTTGAATTGCGCCTTTTCCCTTGAACCGTCAATATTACCCTGTATACCGCTGCCTGCAATAGTAGCAACAATATATGAACCTATGCCATTGCCGTGTCCAAAGGGAGCAGCGCCGCTGATTGCAGCAAAAAGGGCAGAAATCAGAAGACTCACCGCAAGATATTGGTAAAAGCAGTTTTTTTCTGACTTCTGACCCCTGCTTAAAGCCTGCAGGGGCAGGCCTCTGATCCCCGATAGACCTGTCCCCGAAGGGTTCCATCGGGGATGCATTCGGGGGCAGGCTTCTGACTTTTGACTTTCTACTCTATTCACCTATGATTCACCCTTTTTTCCAACCCCTGACGCCTCTTTTGCAGGCTTCACAATTTTTACTGCCGGTTTCCTATGAATAACCTTTTTCTCCTCTTTTACTTCCTGCACGGCCTCTGCGGGCTTCTTTTTCTGGCCCGATTTTGACTGAGCTATCAATGCCCTGATCTTCGCCTTTTTTGCCTTTTCTCTTCTGTGCCGCCTTCTACGGATATCTCTGTCTCTTTCTCTCATTTTTTTATACCTCCTGTAAAAGAAAATACAAATATGCAAAATGCATGGAAGAGGTTTGTCCACTCCCGCATGAGACCCTGGTTATGTGTCACACACAGGCAGTCACAAAGGTGCCTCCTAAATATTTTACCCGAAAAATGCATTTGGTTTTTCTTTTTCGGGTGCAAACGCAAGATTTGAACCAGAGCCTGCCCCTGAAAGTTTCTATCAGGGGACAAGGAAAGACTGGCTGGACAAGACGGAGCATATGTAGTTAGATATGTGAGTATTTGGACAGCCCGACCCATTGCTCTGCAATGGGTGACCCTGACACAGTATTTGGCCAAAGATTGCGTTTGGGTTTATGATTATAGATTTGCCAGCATACTCGTTACAGCGTCCAGCAAAACTTTATTCTCCTCCCTTTTTCTTACCGCCACCCTGAAGAAACTGCTGTCAAGTCCTGCAAATGAACTGCAGTCACGAATAAAGATACCACTCTTCAACAACTCTTCCTGCATATATTTCGCTGTTATACCATGCAGAAGTATTTTAACCAGTATGTAATTTATTCTGCTTGGATAAACTTTTAGAAAAGATATGTTATTAAATCCTTTTATAAACAGGGGCATCTCGTGCTGCAACCACTCTCTTGTCATTTTAATATATTTTACATCTTTCAGACTCTCTATCCCTGCCAGAATAGCCAAAGTGTTGGCCGACCACGGCGGCTTGACTGCCTCAAATCTTTTAATGAGTCTTTGATTTGCAATAATATAGCCAAGCCTTAAACCTGCCATTGAAAAAAACTTTGTCATGGAACGGATGACAATCAGATTATCCATGATTATAGCATCCCTCTTGACCGATTCCTCTTCTACAAAATCAACAAACGCCTCATCAACAACCAGAATTGTCCCAAACTTAAGGCACTTGCCTGCCACATCTAAAACATCTTTTCTTGATAATAAAACACCGCTGGGATTAGCAGGGTTGCACAGATAAACCAAATCATAACCATTCTCAATTATTGAATACAAGCTTGTCATATCAGGAACAAAGCCTTCATCTTCTTTTGTGTTAAAACTTGTTATCCCGCAGCTAAAAGATTCCAATGAATTTCTGTATTCACTGAAGCTGGGTTCAACTACGACTGTCTTTTTTGGTCTGAATATCTGAGGAAGCAAGTATATAAATTCCGTAGACCCGTTTCCCGCAAGGATATTCTCTTCAGGCAGGTTATGATAAGAGGCAAGCTCTGCCCTCATTGCCTCAGCGCCTGGCTCAGGGTAATGCCCTAAAAGTGAGATGACATCTTTAATTGCCATCTCTGCCTTTTGTGAAAGGCCGAGTGGATTTATGCTGGCGCTGAAATCAAGAATATTCTCGGGCTTGAGGCCGCTCTCTTTCGCAATCTTCCAGATATTTCCGCCGTGGGTTTTATTCATATTTTTGGACCAAGGCGACCATGTCGCCGTTTCTACGCCAACACGGTTGGCTTGCTCCATAACACTACCCTCGCATCTACTGCCATAACACCCTCAGGATACACAATAAGGGGGTTTATTTCCATCTCGGTTATTTCATTCATCTCATTCATGATATTGCCGACCTTTATAATGACATCTGCAATCGTGTCAATATCACATGGTTCACTTCCCCTGTATCCTGAAAGCAAAGGATACGCCTTTATTTCTTTTATCATTTCAAGACACTCCTCTTTTGTGACAGGGGCGAGCCTGAAAGAGACATCTTTTAAGAGTTCCACTGCTACACCACCAACACCAAACATTACCGCAGGACCAAATTGCGCATCTCTTATGCCGCCAATAATGACCTCGATACCCTTATCTACCATCCTCTCTATCAAAAAACCTTCAATCTTCGCTGTCACATGGCGGTCTGATATGTCAAATATCATTTCATTGAATGAATCTGCAATCTCCTGCTCATTCTTAAGCCCTGTCTTTACACCTCCCGCCTCCGTCTTGTGCAGAATATCGCTTGACACAACCTTGAGAACAACAGGGTATCCCATATTGTTTGCGGCATCTACACCATCCTCTACACTCCTTACGAAAACATTTTTGGGTACAGGTATGTCAAATGTAGATAAAAGCGCCTTTGCCTCAGGCTCCAGGAGCGATGTCCTGCCTGATTGAATGGCATAGGTTATAAGCTTTTTGGACTCTTGTTGGGTCATGATCAAACTTTACCTTTTCCCATCCACAATTGCAATCTTCTCTTCCATTAACCGACACGGAAATACTCAGGAACAGCAGCCTCATAATAATAGTGTCATCTTGATTGCTATTTGGAATTATTCCCTGCCCTGCCTGTCAGCCATTCATAAGGCTTCCAGTAAAATCTTCTTATACTTTCAACATACGAACCCATCCTGTTTTGGAATGAGTCAAAAAGCGAGTAGAGAGTCGGTACGACAACAAGGGTAAGGAATGTTGCGAGCATGAGTCCGTATATCACGACTACTGCCATAGTGCGCCACCACTGTGTAGATTCGCTCACCCATGAAATTTCCCAATTCTGAAAATCGTACGACACGCCTGTTACCATGGGAATAAGGCCGAGTATGGTCGTTATTGCGGTAAGGAGCACGGGCCTCAGCCGGGTAGCGCCGCCTGCAACAATTGCATCATGGATGTTCATCCCCCTCCCGCGAAGTTTGTTTGTGTAGTCAACAAGTATGATGGCATTGTTAACCACGACTCCGGCAAGTGATATAACCCCGACTCCGGTCATGATGATACCAAATGGAGAACTTATGGTCATTAGACCGAGGAACACTCCGCCCAATGAAAGTATTACCGAGGTCATAATGATAAAGGGCTGGGAAACGGAATTAAACATGGCAACAAGAATAAGGAATATAAGGAAAAGTGCGATAATAAACGTTTTAGACAGAAACTCCTCAGACTCTTTCTGAAACTCAAACTCACCGGTAAATTTGATCCTGTACCCTGCGGGAATCGGGAATTTCTTCAGCAATTCCTCCGATTGGAGACGCGCCACAGCGCCAGGTATCTTTGTTTCATCAACATTAGCCTTGACCGTAACCACGCGAGAGTGATTTATCCTTATGACATTGCCAAGGCTCCCTGAATAATCTATCTTCGCCACAGTTGTAAGCGGGACAAGTTTACCTGCCGGAGTCGGCAGCATAAGCTCGCGAAGTATATCTATTACCCTGCGGTCCGGGTCCGAGAGTTGAACAGTGATATCAAAGTCCTCATCACCTTCATGATATGTTGAAATGTTAAGGCCGTTGTAACCGGTCTTGAGGGCAAAACCTATGGAGTCAGTCGTTAACCCGAAAAGCGCTGCCTTCTGCCTGTCTACAGATACCCTGACTGAAGGCGTGCCTTCCACATAATCGTCCCTGATATCTTCAACGTAAGGTATTTGTTCGATGATCTTGCGTATCTCCTTTGCCAGACGGCCAAGCACCCTGAAGTCAACGCCGGATATCTCAATATTTATCGGAGCGCCTGTTGGCGGGCCTTGTTCAGCCTCGGCTATAGTAACCTTGCCGCCGGGGACGTCCTTTATACGTTCACGGATCTTATTGAGGGTATCCGATGAAGGGATACGGCGGTCTTTCATGTCGATAAATTGTATGCCTACATGATTTGCAGCCATCGGCTCAAAGGCCGAACCCGCAGTGGGGAATGCCATTGACCGCGCGTAAATATATTCTATGTTTTCAAGATCGCTGGAGTTTATGTATTCATCATTGTCTTCTTTTTTATGATGTTTAAGGGAATAAGATTCTTTGTACCTATCATCAAAGGCGCCTCCGGTGTTAGTGACAGCGCCATTAATATGCATTTCAATCTGCTTCAGTATGCGGTCATTGTAATCAATGTTAGTTCCCTCAGGCACATCTATATTCACGTACATGGATTTAGGGTCAATGTGCGGGAAAAATTCGACCGGCCTTTCAAGCCCCACAACAAGGAGCCATCCCTGAAAAAGGACTATCATGAGCAGAAAGGTGGAGAGTGTTACTGTTAGACGATGCCTTAGAGCGGTTTTTAGTAATCCGGCATAGAGGATAAGCACAACGCCCTTTATCTCGATCGGCTTTTCTCCTGCTGCAAATGCCTCTTCTGAACTAAGGCTTTTGCCTGAGCTGTTTTTCGTCTTCATGAAGAAAGAGGCAAGCGCGGGATTTATGACCAATGCAACAAACAGGCTTGCCGTAAGAGTTATTATCAGGGTAATCGGGAGGTATTTCATGAATTCCCCCATTATCCCCGGCCAGAATATCATCGGAAAAAATGCGGCAAGTGTAGTTAGTGTAGAACCTATCACAGGCCATGCAACCTCTGATGCAGCGCGCATTGCAGCTTGGCTTCGTGAAACTCCCTGCTGCATGTAACGGTAAATATTTTCAACGATGACAATGGCATTGTCCACGAGCATCCCCAGCGCAAGTACCAGACTGAAGAGCACCACCATATTCAGCGTAATTCCCATCAAATACAAAACAATATAAGATAAGAGCATTGAAAAAGGTATTGCAAGGGCTACAAGTATTGCGTTTCTGATACCCATTGCAAAAAGAAGCACGAGGACTACCAGCGCCAAACCGGAGTAGATATTATTTTCAAGGTCAGCAACCATGGTGCGTATATCCTCGGACTTGTCCATGACCTTGATGATATTAGTGCCCTTTGGCCAGCCTGGACTGAGGCGCGCAAGTATCTCGTCAATCTTGTCCGTTATCTCAATTATGTTTTCACCTGCCCGCTTTTTTACAGCTATGTTTACAGATTCACGCCCGTTCAGACGCGAGCGGCTGGTTTCATCCTTAAACCCATCCTTCACACGCGCCAGGTCTTTCAGATAAACCGGCTGGCCATCGTGAGCGCCGACAATAAGCCCGTATATCTCCTCAGGCATTCTGAATTCCCCCGGCACCCTGAGTTGGAAACGTCCATCGCCAAGTCTGATGGCGCCGCCGGATATGTTCTGGTTCTCGCCGGAGACTACACGTTGGAAAGCAGTAATAGGAATATTATAATAGGCGAGTTTCTCAGGATTAATCTCAATGCGGATTTCACGCTCAAGTGCGCCTGATATTTCTGCGTCAAGCACGCCCGGAATAGCCTCAATCTCGTCTTCTATCTCGTCAGCTATCTTCTTAAGGCAGGGGTTTCCGCAAACGCCGCTAAGTGAAAATATTACAATCGGCATCTCTGAAAAATTCACCTCAAAGACCGAGGGGTCATCCTCCATGTCAGAAGGCAGATCATTCTTTGCCTCGTCTACCTTGTTCCTGACCTTCTCTATAGCCTTGTCTATATCCGTGCCGGTTATAAACTCTATGCTTATAGAGGATTGTCCCTCAGAGCTTATGGAGTGAACCTTTTTTACGCCCTCAAGGCCCTTGAGCTTCTTCTCAATAGGTATTGTAATGGAAGTCTCTATATCAGATGGTGAGACGCCTTTGTAGTCTGTTGAGATAAATACAAACGGAATGGTGATATCCGGTTCGCTCTCACGAGGCAGGACTTTATAGCAATATACGCCAAAGACGAGTATGATAACCGCCAGAACCATTACACTTATTCTCTGACGCACTGCGGTGTCCGAGAGTATCACTTAAAAAGGTCCTCCGGGTCTGATATGTTGCGGACCACATTTATTTTCTGCCCTTCATCAAGGCTGCGGTGACCTACGACTACTACGCGGTCTCCTCTTTTAAGACCTCTGGAAATCTGTATCCTCCAGCCCTCGAGGATACCTGTCTCAACCATCCTTACGTGCGCCTTGCCGTCCTTTTCCACAAATACAAACTGTTCATTACCGCGGGATATGACTGAATAGAGAGGCACAGAGACGCTGTCCTTTACCTCTTTTTTTACTATGCTAACCCTTCCGAACATGCCGGGCAGTATTGCGCCATCCGGGTTCTGCACCTCAATTTCAAGCTTATATAGATGCGCAAACGATTCAGGGTTTTTTGAAAGGAAAATTTTCCGCCCCTTTACAGTCTTGCTGCCAAGGGCATCTATAGTCACATCAAACCGTTGAAGTTTTCTTATTTCATCTACGTCAGACTCAGGGATTCCTACGTTTACCTTAACCCTGCTGATATCAATTATTACAGCTATGGAATCTTGAACATTCAGGTTAAGCCCTTCTTTTGCGTCAAGGCGATTTATTATTCCTGAAATCGGCGCCTTGATTGTGCATCTCTGGAGCCTGAGTTCAACGTTCTTCATTGATGCAGAAAGGGCATCAACTGTGGATTGCTCTTTATCAAGTATTGCCTTCGCAATTAGTTCTTCTTTAAAAAGATCATTTGACCGGCTCAGGTTTTTCTGGGCAAGTTCATACTGAGAACGAATAGAGGCAAGTTCATTCTCATAATCCTGTGAATCAAGAAGGGCAATTATGTCGCCTTTCCGAACATAAGAACCTTCAGCCGCTGAAACACTGATCACCTTTCCGGACACTTCAGCAAGAATTTTTAACTCAACCCACGGCTCAACCTGCGACGGGAGATTCAGCCGGTCACGTATTGGCATTGGAATAATATCCAGAACAACTACGTTTACAGGGGGCCGTTCTTTATTAAAAGCAGCGAGCTTCTCTGCCTTGATACGTTCGCTTTCGCCTTTGATACGCGAAAACATTACAACGATAACTATAATTATCAGCACAAGGAATAGCGCGGGCAGCATGCCCCATATGCGCCTGAAGAGTTTATCTTTCAATACAGTGGAATTAATATCCATAATGTTCCTTTCATCAGCAAACGACTTTTTTATAATCACTAAAAAATGGGGAGATTTATGTTGATGATTTTTTTGGCCTCTTGTTTTGGCATACAGTGAAACTTTACCCTTTCCTATCTACAATTGCAATATTCTCTTCCGTTAAATTTTGCATAATACTTATTCTATTTGACTGAGGGTACGGATGCAGATTTGTCTTTAATGCAAGAATGGCGGCAGGTATTTTGAGGAATTGGTCGGCGGAATAGAGTCGAGTTCTTTCTTTGCAGAGTTTTTGATGACGATATTATACATGGATGGAAGATTTTCTCTTACGGCTGTAAGCCTCGTAACTTTCTTCCTTTTCGCACAACCTTTCTTCAATAACCTTCAAATCTGCAAGGTCTTCCAACATTTCCTGAACTCTTGCTAATTCTTTCATATTAAGCATCACAGTCATCTTGTTGACCTTCTTATTCGCACACCTTCCGGGGTAATAATAACAAGATTTCCTTTAATGTCTTCCTCATTGATGGACTGGAAATGTTTTCTGAATATGGCGAATGTCTCATCAACAGTTCTTCTATATATCTTAGCGACAACAATACCTCCACATCTTTCCGGCGGAAATCTGAATATTCTTGTGAAGTCTTTATCCATGGTAATAATAACCAAGCTTTCCTTGCATGCCTTCTCATACACCTCATCATCAGAAATACCGGAAAGGCCGATATTCCTGATGCTCAGCACATCATTCCCGCGAGACCTTAAATAATCAATAATAGGTTCAAAAAGATTTTCATTGGCAAAAATCTTCACGCTGCTGTAACCCCTGCTTCCTCATCGGCAAGAATAGAGGCGTAGAGCAGGCATGCCCTGATGTCTTCATCAGTAATATTTGGATATGCCTTTCTAATCCCTTCAAAACTCTCTCCGGCGGCAAGAAGATCAAGTATAATATGTACAGGGATTCGTGTTCCCCTAACACACGGTTTGCCACTGCATATTTTCGGATTAGATACTATTCCTTCAATACTCCTGCTCATATACTGGTTTCCTCCTTTTTACCATAGTATAACAAAATTTAAACAAACTTTGCTTCTTATTTTCTCGATTATACCCATCATAAATGCCTCTTACTCCCAACATACCCCTTTCCCTCCACAATTGCAATCTTCTCTTCCATTAACTGACATGGAAAGACTCAGACGCTCACAATAGCGAATCCATAATTTCAGTAAAAATGCCTTTTAATGAGGGAGGCTCTGTGGCAAATACTTTTCCACCAGGCAGGTGTTTGTGTCCAGGGCGTCACTCGGCGGCTTATGTCTGGCATTATCATAACGGAATATGAGCGAGCCATCTTGTTTTTGATAATGAAAGGAGTAATTAAGTTTTTCAATTTTATACTTAAGGTCAAGATATTCAGTAAACACAAGTATAGAGTTATCTGCAAAAGTAACAGAGCCTTTTACAATGCCTATTTTTTCCGTTCTATAATCGGCGCTTAATTCAGAATCAATGATGAGACCTGTTCTTGAATATTCATCAATAACATTTGCCAGCCCAGAAAGGTATTCAGTTAGCAACATACTGAATTTCCTTCAGTCTGTTTATGTCCGTGAGTATTTTTTCTCTTATTTTCAACTCCCCTGCCCAGGAAATATATTCAGGGTCGCCGCCTTTCATATTCTCAGAGGTGAACTTTTTTAGAAATGTCTCTGATGAGATTTTATATTCTTTCTCAAACATTGCAATCTGCCTTTCCGTCTTTTCAAGCCCTATTTCAAGCCGCTTTAATTCAGCCTGAATTGCAGTTTTGATAATATCCATAGCATTGTTATCTGTATCTGATTTTACCTGTAATATTGTCATAGCAATACCCTCCCTTTTTCGTATTTTTCTATATTTTAGATGAAGTTACCTTTTTTATCAAATCATTTAACCACTTGCTTATCCTGTTCGGAAGATATAGAAGATATAGGGTCAGGTCTACTTTCTTGCCATTTGAGACATTTGAGATTCCCGCTTCATAATCCTGCTCACCGAAGTAAAATACATGCCCAGATAATCAGCAACCTCGCGCTGCCTGTATCCATATTCTTCAACAGCCTCGGCTATCTTCTTGTCTCTCTTAACCTTATCCTGCAAAATTTCATTGTAGAAAATCTTTTCAAGCGATGGGCGGTTCACATACCGCTGGCTTTTCGGAATGTCGGGTATGTCTTTGCGCTTTCTGATATGCTCTACGAGTCCTCTACGAGTCCATTCACAAATTCGTCTTGTCCAAGTATAGCCTGACCCTTCACTTCTGTCCAGATTGTTTCTTTCTGAGTCCCCAAATTCACAAATTGCCGGTATCCTTTCTCTGCCTTCCCTCTTGTTCTGCTGAATTGACCGAGTATCCAATCCCGGGTAAGACAAGGATGGGGGTTTTCTCTTCCTGATGTGGCCGGATAGCTGCTCCATTTCCAGTCTCCTGGCTGTTCTACTATCCTTGCCCGGACAGGGTTTAGGACGACATATCTGCAAACTTCAAGGAGGTGGCTGTCTTTCTGGATAAGGATGGCTTTGAACCTTCCCTGAAACAGGTGGCCGGTTCTCTTGTGTTGCCTGTTGAATATCTGGGTATAGACGCCGTTTAGATGCCTCATGCCTATGGAGAGGTTGCCGTCCGGGGTTTCTACGAGAATGTGATAATGGTTGTCCATGAGGCAGTAGGCATGGCAGAGCCAGTTGTAGCGTTTATTGACTTGAGCAAGGATTTTGAGGAATTTCTCCCTATCTGAATCGTCCTTGAATATAGCTTTCTTTTCATTGCCGCGCGAGGTGATGTGGTAAACTGCGCCGGGATATTCTATGCGTAATGGGCGGGACATGGAAAATATATAGCGCAATCCGTCTGTGATGTCAAGAAAGTAGACCTGACCCCATTATTTTATTTGCCTGATAGGATTTCTTTTATACTCAACACGCTCATAATATTCGCAATCATTTCTTATTGCCATAACGTACCTCCGTGCAGTAGATTTTAATTACGCGGTCTATGACTCTGGGAACGCTTCCCATATTTACTTGCGGGTTTGGGGGGCATCCCACATTTCTTGCTCAGCTAACCCAACTTATACCGAATTTCTATAAAATCTCTTCTACAACGTGCATAAGCATTGTTAAGCCTTTACATCAATTTCCTGTAACAATTCTGATGGTTTTACAGGTTTTACGCTAATTTTCCCATTGTTCTTTAGCATTTTGATCAATTTGAAATCAAGCGTCAGAAAATATTCGCATCTATTATACTCTGCGCACCAAAGATGGAAGGCATCCAACAACTGGTTACGATTAATTTTTGCTTTGCCCTGATAAGCGCCTGTCATTTTTTGCAATTCCAAGAACCTTTTATCCTTAATACTTGCAAGAAAATTAAATTGGTTTCCTATGGGATCCATACCAAACCCCAAAAGCATCCGTCTGTATTTTGTAGGGGCATCAACAATTTCATATGGGGCATTATAAAATTTTCCAGTCTTGCTATCCATGTTGGGGATACCCCAACTTTCGAACATAGTCTCTATATTTATGATAAACTTCAAATCACCCTTTTTGCCTAATTCCGCAAGTATTGGTAATAAGTCAGCCTCTGCTTTTAAGTGAAGATTCTCTATTTTTTCATTTGGATTGGTGTATATAAAATCATGAACAGTGGCCTCATGGGTTCTACCACCCCAATTCAGCAACTGCTTTCGCGGCCTGAGTCTCAATAACTTTGTTGCAGAGAATTTAAATACATTGGTGTCGATATAAACTCTTATCTTGTTCATGGACAAGTTTTGCAATCCAAACGCTCAGCAGAGTTAAATGGTTGAGTTGAAGCTGTTGTTGGGCTCATAGGGATATCCAATATTTATACTGCCCCACTTGGTCTATGAAAATTATGATGCATACCTTAATCCCCTTCTTTTATCTTGTGGCTTAATCACGTCATTTATATTTTGAGGTTTGTTAGTCAATATTCCCTTTATTTTGCCCCAAAATTCTTTAATTTCTTTAAACCTCAATGGTCTCTGGAGGGTATATTCTGTTCCCCATTCAAAATCCTCTGGTTTCTCATCCAGCCAAATATCTCCCCACGCCCTTCTTGTTGCTTTAATCTCCCATCCTTCTTTAGTTATCTCGTTTATATTTAAAAAATTAAGAGAATTAGCGATTGCTTGTGCGACTGTAATATGTATGCTTACTATTTCTGGCGCCTTATCTCCCATAAAATTAATAAGTATTTTAGATTCTTCTTTATTCATTTTATATTTTGGCACATCTTTGAATTCTTTTTCTAACCATTGCTCCCATTCTGATAATTGCTCTAATGATGCTGGCATGATCTTAACTAATTCCTTGGTCTGTTCTCTTCCCCACTCTTTCATTATCTCTATCTTTCTGGCAGATTGTTCTATTTCAAAAGTTAACTCAGATACTTCATCAGAAAAGGATTTTCCGTATTCTCTCCTCCGCATTCTATCCATGAATTGTTCGCTGTCCCATCGACTTTTTTCCGCTTTTCTCTCCTGTTCTAATCGTTTGACCAATTCCTTTAATTCTTTGTCCTGTTTTTTAACTAATTCTATTATCTTGTCTTTCTTTTGTTCTATTTGAATTTCAATATAGGATTTACCTTTGTCAGGGATAAAAACAGTTATAGTTTCATAACCTCGCTGGCAGGATATTAATAAGAATGCAAAGCTAATATAAATTATTGTTTTCTTGCAAGCTACTTTGTTCATACTTTTCCTCCTCGCTCTCTCTAAAGGAGTGATTGGGGCACTTCCCATATTCTCCTTAAAAAAATAAAGAAAAATAAAGGACAAATAAACAAATAAAGGGAACGCAACCCTTTATTCCATCGGTGTCTCGCCCATATTGTATGTGCCTTCAGAGATAATCTCTTTAACTTCTGCAAAGCCCTGCAAAGGATAAGACAAAAGCACAGAAATAAGGATTACGAAAATGTATTTTCTCATAAGACCACCCTGAATTCACATTGTCCGAAAATCTTTAAATTTGACAACCCAAAATGTTTTGGATAAGATAACACCTATGAAAACTATTATCAAACATTGCTACATCCACAGCAACCCTGCCATTTTAGGCGGTGAACCTATCATCAAAGGAACAAGGACACCAGTCCGGGCAATTGTGGAGAACTGGCGATTGGGACTTTCCCCTGAGGAGATTGTTATTCATCTTCCTCACCTTACCCTTGCACAGGTCTTTGATGCATTGAGTTACTACAGCGACCATCAAAGAGAGATTGATGATTACATAGAGAAAAATAAAATCCCTGAAAACCTTATCCACCCCTCCGTAAGATGATTTCCCTCTATACTGATGAAGATGTTGATGTATTGATAAAACCTCTGCTCAATGCTAAAGGTCTTACTGTCTTTACAACCCTTGATGAAGGGATGCTCGGAAGAAGCGACCAAGAGCAATTAGAACATGCCACCAAACTCCGATGTGTATTTTTAACACATAACCGAATTCATTTTGAAGAGTTATACAAGAATCTCCTTAAAGAGAACAAAGAACACTACGGCATCATAATTGCAGGCCGCAGAAACATATACGGATTAGCCAGTAGGATTGCACGGCTTTTTGAATTACACACCGTAGAAAACATAAAGAATAATCTATGGTATATTTAACTGCCACAGCCCGCCATCTGGGCGGGGTTATTAACTTCTCTGCTGATTCAGGTTTGTAGCCTGCAACTTGTAACTTGCAACTTACTCATTACTCCTCCAATGTTGACACATCCCCCGGCTCCACCCCGAGTTCCTTTGCCTTCAATACCCTTCGCATTATCTTTCCGCTCCTTGTCTTGGGAAGCCATTCGGTAAATTCAACCTCTGAGGGTATTGCAATCGGGCCGAGTTCTTTTCTCACCTGCTTCTTGATTTCATCAAGGAGAAAATCAGAAGGTTTATATCCCTGCTTTAATATCACAAATGCCTTTATGATTTCGCCCTTCAATGCATCTGGCTTGCCAATGCATGCAGACTCTGCAACTGCATAGTGTGAGACAATGGCACTTTCAATCTCTGCTGTGCCAAGTCTGTAGCCGGATACCTTTATAACATCATCAGCCCTTCCCATAAAAAAGAAGTAGCCATCCTTATCCTGCCTTGCCATATCGCCTGCAAGATAGACATTACCAATGGTTTTCCAGTACTGGCTATATCTTTCCGGGTCTTTATAAATTGTTTTCATCATTGCAGGCCAGGGTTTTTTTATTGTCATAAATCCGCCTTCGTTTGCAGGCAGAGGTTTCCCCTCTCTATCAACAATTGCAGGCTCAATGCCGGGAAACGGCCTTGCAGCAGAACCGGGCTTTAACTTCATGCACGGCAGGGGTGTTACCAGTATCATGCCTGTCTCGGTCTGCCACCATGTATCCATTATAGGAAGTTTATTTCCGGTAACCTTTCTGTACCAGAGCCATGCCTCGGGGTTTATCGGCTCTCCTACAGAGCCAAGGATTTTAAGGCTTGAGAGGTCGTATTTCTGAGGCCAGTCATCGCCGTATTTCATAAGAAGCCTTATGGCTGTGGGCGTTGTGTAAAGTATATTTACGCCGTATTTTTCTATAAGACCCCACCACCTGCCCGGGTCAGGATAATCAGGAGCGCCCTCTGCAAAGAGGATTGTTGCGCCGTTTAAAAGCGGGCCGTAGACAATATAGCTGTGGCCTGTCACCCAGCCAGGGTCTGCTGTGCAGAACATGATATCTTCATCCTTTAAATCAAAGACCCATTTTGTTGTAATGTATGTGCCGACCATGTAGCCGCCGTGCACATGCATAACACCCTTGGGTTTGCCTGTTGTGCCGGAAGTGTAAAGCGTAAACAACGGGTCTTCAGCATCCATCTCCACAGCTTCAAATTTCTGAGACGCCTTTGCCATTCCTTCATGCCAGTCAATATCTTTTGGCTCAAGTTTTATCTTAGGCTCCTGCCTTCTCACAACAACGACCTTTTCAACACTCGGGCAATACTTCACCGCCTCGTCAACAATATGCTTCAAAGGTATGCACTTTGCCCTCTGATAGCCGCAGTCGGCGGTTATTACAACCTTTGCCTCTGCATCGTGGATTCTGCTCTGAAGCGCAGCCGCGCTGAAGCCTGAATACACAAGACTATGCACCGCACCAAGACGCGCGCACGCAAGCATTGCAACAATCTGCTCAGGAATCCTCGGCAGATAGATTGTAACCCTGTCGCCTTTTCTAACGCCTATATCAAAGAGCATATTTGCGCAGCGGTTTACATTCCTCAAGAGTTCGTCATAGGTGATAATCCTTTCTGCGCCGTTTTCGCCGACCCAGATAACTGCCGCCTTGTTTCTTCTCCATGATTTTACATGCCTGTCAAGGCAGTTGTATGTAATGTTGCATCTGGCGCCTACAAACCAACTTGCCCAGGGATGCTCCCATTTCAAAACCTTTTTCCACGGCTCAAACCATTCCAACTCCTTTGCAATCTCTCCCCAGAATGTTTCAGGATTTTCTTTTGCATGCTTGTAGACCTTTTCATAGTCTTTTACCCATGCCCTCTCAATCACATCCTTTGAAGGCTCAAAAATCTCCTCAACCTTCAGCATGCTTTCTACATGTTCCTGCGCCATAAAAACCTCCGTTTTAGTTCATAGCTGATAGCATAGTGGGCAACAAAAATAAGTAACTGTAGCTTGCCCATTTATGGGCGTATTTTAAAATCGCCGATAAATCGGCATACTACAAATTTATGTCGCTGCCTATAGTTGCTATCAGCTATGAGTTGTTTTTGCCAACACTGCTGCTGCCCGTGCCGCCTCTTCCGGGCTTGAAAACACAGGCAGCCCTGCCTCTTCAAACATTTTGTTTCTCTTGTGGCTGTATTCACCACCGGGGCTGCATATTATCACAGGTTTTTTCAACTCTGCGGCAGCATCCGCCAGCATTCCTATAAGTTTATCCGTCAGAGTTGGCGGCCCCCATAATACCATAATTATAGCCGCATCATATTCAATCATTGTCTCTCTAAGCGCCATCACATAATCATCATCAGTAACACTGCCGGTAAGGTCTATGGGATTCCCTACAGCACAGAATGGCGGCAATTTTGATGCAAGAATTTCCTTAATCTTCTGCGATGGCTCCGCAACGATAAGACCAAAATCACTGCATGCATCAGCAACGCTTGCGCCCATACCTCCGCCGTCAGTTACAATCAACACCATCTTCCCTTCAGCAGGATATTGCTTGCTCAAAACCTTGCACGCATCAAGAAATTCGCTGTATCCCTTTACTTCTATTATCCCTGCCTTTTTAAACGCTGCGCTGTAAATCTCATATCTGCCTGCAATTGCGCCTGTATGCGATTTGGCAGCAGACATGCCTGCCTCATGCCTGCCAACCTTTATGGCAAATACCGGCTTTTTCTGCGTGCATCTCTTGGCAGCCTCTATAAATCTCTTTCCATCATCAACTGACTCCATATAAAGCCCGACAACTTTGGTTGATTTATCCTCTGCGATATATTCCAGACAATCCGACTCTCCCACATCTACCCTGTTGCCGTAATTTACAATCTTTGCAACACCGAGCCCCTCTGCTGAAAGCTCATCCATAATAGTGCCGGCAAATGAGCCGCTTTGCGATAGAATCGTCAATCCTCCAAGAGACGGTCTTCTTACCCTTTCTCTTAAAATAAAGAATGTATCAATCTTGGAGATATTGTCAAAAATCCCCAAACAGTTCGGCCCCATAATCCTGATACCAGCCTCTCTGGAAATCTTTTTAAGTTTTTCCTCTAACTCTACCCCTTCATGCCCTGCCTCTTTAAAGCCTGCGCTTACAATAATTGCACCCTTAACCTTTTTCTTGATAACATCATCCATCGCTTTCAGGACTCCGTTTGCAGGTATGCAGAGGATTGCCACATCTACATCAGCCTTTATATCTGTTGCAGAGTGATAGCACTCCACTGCGTCAATGGATTTATATTTGGGATTTACAGGATATATGGCGCCTGGATAGCCTATGTCTTTAAGGCTGTTCATAATCACATGAGATAGCTTGCCTGCAACAGGCGAAGCGCCAATAATAGCTACTGACTTTGGATTAAAGAAGAAAGATATGTCATTGTTTTTCATATTTTATCTCTAGTCAATTTCCTCATAAACAGCTCATACACAAACCTTTGCTCAAACATCTCCCTAGCCTTTTCAATCTTATTCTTTCCGCTCAGATGAAGCATTGCAATTGCCCTTTCTATCTTCTCAATAGTTGTTAACGTGTCATCCCTTGCAATCATTATTGGAACACCTGCCATCTCTGCCTTTCCGATGATAATATTATTCGGCATCTGTCCTCCTGTTAATATCAAACATCTCGTAGATGTTTCAAGCGCAGCGAGCTGTATATCTGTCCTGTGCGCTCCAGTAATCACGGCCTTGTTCGGCGTTTTTCTGAAATATCTCATAGCGCTGTCAACATCCATTGCGCCAATGCTCAGATGTTCAATAAGTCCGCCTGTCTTTTCCTTACCGCAGATTATATCGCCATTCAGCGCATCCTTTGCCTCCTCAACCGATATGGAATTGAGAAGCGGCTCTTCAGGAAATACGCCAAAGACATCAATGCCCTTGCTTTTGAGAAACGGTGCAATATTCTTCACATAATCAATGCCTTCACGGGTCACAAAATTAAATACAACACCTTTCAGGCTATTTCCGAAATAATCCTTTGCAAAAATAATGGAATCTATCGTAGAGCTGTCTTTATATCTTTCAACAAGCAACACCTTTGCCTTAAAGAGCTTTGCAAGTCTATTGCCTGATATAGCCAGCATACTGCCATCTGTCAGATGTCCAGCGCCGCCGATTAAAACAACATCTTTCCCTTTTGCAATCTTTTTAAATGCAGAAGATATTTTTTTATCGACAGTCTGTATTTCCCCTGTCATTGCCTGCACAAACAAATCATGGGTAAGTATTACAGGGCATATATCGTCAAGAGATTCTTTTAAATCCAAAACCTCTTTTATGGATTGAGTATAGGTGTCAATAGATTTTGCAAAGGGCTTGATGTATCCGACCTTAAGCCCCTGTGTCTGCATCTTTAAACCTAAACCGATTGTAACCATGCCTTTTCCGGAATGTTCGGATGCTGAGCATATATATATGGGAATCATATTTGCCTCCTGTGTTTGCAAACACAATCTTTGGCCAAATCATGCAGTGAGCGAAGCGAATCTGACTGTGTCAAAGCTGTCTGTCCAAATACTCACATACCTAAATTCGTATGCTCCATATCTTTTATTTCCACCACATCAGAGGTTTTAAGTTCATGCTCAAAAATGCTCCAGATGCAAGACGATTGTAGTCTGCCGATTTATCGGCGCTTTTAAAAACACCCACGGGGAACCCATGACAGAGTCATGGGTCAAGCGTTTTTTAGCGTGAACCTACCCCCATCCTCACATCCACCGCAACTACCCCCTCTCCTTCTGGCAAAACCATCAATGGATTTATATCCATTTCAATAATCTCCGGGAAATCCGTAACCAGTTGAGAGAGCCTTAATATTGCGTCTATCAAGGCATTTATATCAGATTTTTTCTCTCCCCGCACCCCTTTTAGTATTGGAAAGCCTTTGACTTCTTCAAGCATGGACTCAACATCCCGACGCAAAAGCGGCGCCACCCGAAAGGCAACATCCTTCATCACCTCTACATATATGCCGCCGAGCCCGAACATTATGAGAGGGCCGAAGCTCCTGTCGCGGCTCACGCCCAGAATTACCTCCTTGCCTTTTACCATTTTCTGGATATGAACTCCAAATATAATTGCATTTGGCATGTGTCTTTTTGCCTTGGATGTCATTTCAAGGAATGCGTTTTTTATCTCCTTTTTATCCTTAATGCCAACGTTTACTCCGCTGACCTCTGTCTTGTGTATAATATCAGGTGATGCTATCTTCATAGCAACTGGATAGCCCAGCTTTTCTGCTGCCTTTACCGCTTCATCTGATGTTTCAGCAAGAATAGTCTGCGGCGTCTTAAAACCATAAGCCTCTATAATAGCCTTTGCCTCATCCAGAAGTGTTGTCTTGCCAGCATCAATAATCTTCTTTAAGATAGAAGCCACACCCCCTTTATCAATATTAAATGCTACCGGCTTATCGTCAGGCAAATTCAGCGTTTCCACATACCTCGCCATCCTTGCAAAAGACCGGACAGCCCTTTCAGGATAAGGATAATTCGGTATCCCATGTTCCTGCAAAAGATGTATTGCATCCCTTACAGATACCTCTCCCATAAATGATGTTACCATGGTCTTGTTACAATTTTCTGAGGCTTGAGCTACAACCTGTGCAATAATATCCACATCTGTCATTGCCTGCGGTGTAAGCAAGACAAGCCCGGCGTCAACATTATTGTCCTTCAATACAATATCCAGCGCATCCTTGTATCTGTCGGATTTTGCATCGCCTATCACGTCAACAGGATTGAAAAGGCCTGCTGTGGGAGGGAGCTTTTGCCTTAAGTTGTCAAGCGTATCGCTTGAAAATTGCGCCAGCTCAATCCCTTTTGTATTCTCTACTGCATCTGCGGCAATAATCCCAGGTCCGCCTGCGTTCGTTATTATTGCAAGCCTGCTGCCCCGCGGCAAAGGCTGTTCAGCAAAAAGGATTGCATAGTCAAAAAGCTCTTCTATGGACATTGCCCGTATAATACCTGTTTGAAGAAATGCAGCGTGAAACGCCTTATCAGAGCCTGCAAGCGTGCCTGTGTGAGAAGATGCTGCCCGCGCCCCTGCGCCTGTGCCGCCGGCTTTGATAAGGACAACAGGCTTTTTCTTTACAGCCTCTTTTGCAACACCCATAAAAATACTTCCGTTTTCAATGCCTTCGAGATAGCCAAGTATAACGGAAGTCTCATCATCATTTGCCAGATACTCAAGCAAATCAATTTCAGACAAATCAGCCTTATTGCCAAGACTTATGAATTTTGAGAAACCGACATTTGAACCAATTGCCCAGTCAAGGATTGCAGTACATAATGCCCCTGATTGGGAGAAGAATGCAATCTTTCCCTGAGGAGGCATACCTTTTGCAAAAGAGGCATTTAAATTTGAATTTGTATCAATAAGTCCGAGGCAGTTTGGACCGAGGAGCCTTATGCCAAGTTCTTTTGCCTTTAATGCAACCTCTTTTTCAAGTCTTGCACCTTCAGCACCTGTTTCTTTGAAGCCGGCAGATATAATGATTGCAGCCTTTATATTTTTTTTGGCGCAATCATCAAGCGCCGGCGGTATAAATTTTGGCGGGATTACGATAACCGCCAGGTCTATTGTATCATCTATCTTTTCAAGAGATGGAAATGTTTTGAGTCCGAGAAGCTCAGAGGCTTTGGGATTTACAGGGAATATCTGGCCGGGGAATCCCCGCTTACTGCCCCCGATAGAACCATTCGAGGGCGGGCCTGCAGGGACAAGCTTATTATTGATAAGGTTTGCAAGGATGCTGTGGCCTGTCTTTCCCTCTTCCCGTGATGCGCCGATAACTGCTACGGATTTGGGCTTAAAAAAAGAGTCCAGCATTCAGCCTCCTGCAAATTGAACAGATTATATACAGGTATACTGATTTTGGCAATCACCAAATATACGAGCTAACAATCAACAAAAGACCTGAAAACAAAACAACACCAAGAAACGCCGTAAGGCGCATAATCTTTACCGTATCTTTTGCCGATTCAATCGTAAATTCCTTGTTTTTATCGCCTATGAGAGGCCTGTTATGCGGCGCTCCAAAATAATAATTTGTGCCGCCTAATTGGATGCCCAACGCACCTGCCACTGCTGCCTCTGGATAGCCTGCGTTAGGGCTTGGGTGATTCCTTGCATCTCTCCAAACTATTCGTAAAGAGTTTCTCAAGTTCAATCTCAGTATAAAAGAAGCAATAGCCATAAACAAAGCTGTAATCCTGGCAGGGATAAAATTGGCAATGTCATCCATTCTGGCAGAAAACCATCCGAGGTTTTTATACGCTCCATTTTTATAGCCAACCATTGAGTCAAGCGTATTGACTGCCTTGTATGCAAGAGCAAGCGCTGGTCCGCCTATGGCAAGATAAAATAGAGGCGCAATAATGCCGTCAGATGTATTTTCTGCAACGGTTTCAACAACAGCGCGATAGATTTCATCTTCTGATAGATTTTGCGTATCACGGCCAACAATATTCTTTAGCCTATTTCTCGCCTCATCAAGATGCCCCCCCTCCCTTGCCCTCCCCCCTTGCGGGGGAGGGTTGGGTGGGGGAGAAATTTTTTCAATCTCCCATATAACTCCGTATGCCTCTTGATGCAGAGATTTTATGGAAAGGGTGGTATAGGCAATGAAGACGGCTAAAATAAGAGTGACAAGTGGTGAGTAGCGAGTGGCTAGAAACAAAAGAAGCCAAGCTAAACTATAGACCGTTCCAACAACAATGACAAAAAGAAACACCCCTCCAATCTTTTCAGCCAAAGGATTTCCGGCAAACTTTCTTATCATGTTTTCCAGAAATACTATATACCTCCCAATCCACCTCACAGGATGCGGAAGCCATCTTGGATCGCCTGATATTAAGTCCAGTGTATATGCAAAGATAATTACGACGGAAATAGTGTAAGGGGCGGATGGATTTAAGAAAGGCATAAAAATCTTAAACAACGAAGACCCTGTTTCTACCTTCTTCCTTGCTGCGATACAAGGCATTATCAGCGTTTTTTACGAGGTCATCGGGATATTTTGTTACACCCTCCATAGAGGCAGCTACTCCAAGGCTTATGGTAATTCTACCCAAAGGTTGAGTTTCGCCGCCGGGAAAGTCGGTTGATTCTACCTCTTTTCTTAATCTCTCCGCTAGCGTAAACGCCGCTTCTCCTGTTGTTTCAGGCAGGATAATAACAAATTCTTCCCCACCGTATCTGGCAACAATATCTGAAGTTCTAACCGATTTTTTCAGGATACCTGCAACTCCTCTCAGAACGTCATCACCTTTCGGATGGCCGTGGGTGTCGTTGTATTTCTTAAAAAAATCTACATCAATCATGATAAGAGAGAGGGGCCTTTTATATCGGTTTGCCCTTTCAAATTCCCTACTCAGACATTCTAAAAAGTAACGATGATTGTAAAGGACTGTCATACCATCTGTAATGGCAAGGGTCTTTGTCTCCTCAAATAGCCTTGCATTCTCTAATGCCAATCCAATCTGACCAGTCGCAGCAGTTAAAAGCTCAAATGATGCCTCATCAAAAACCTCTCCTCCCAATCTGTAGGCGTTTATTATTCCTATCACCTGATTCCTGCCTTTAAATGGCGCAGAAATTAAGGAGCTAACATCATCATCAAGCCCATGTGTAGGTTTAAAACGCGGATTTTGTGAGAGGTCATTAAAAACCGCTGCCTGCCCTGTTAAAGCTGTCCAGCCGTAAATACCCCCCCCCCAGATTAAACCTTATCTCCATTGCCCTTTCAGGCATTCCCATACCTGCAACAATGTACATCTCTGTCCTATCCTCGTTAACAAGCATCACATTGATTCTATGCAGCTTCATGGCCTCGCTTACCCTTTCTACAACCTGGTTTAGAAGTTTTTCCATCTCGAAGGTTGCAGAAATAGTTTTACTTATATTATAGAGCGTATAAAGCTGTAATATATTCTGGTCAAGCTGACGGTTTGTCCTTTCAAGTTTTTCAGAATACTCTTTTACCTCGGCGACTTTCTCTTTCAAAGATTGCGCCATGCTATTAAACTCATTTCCCAATCCCTCAATTTCATCGCCGGTCTCAATCTTTATCCTGTGTTCAAGATTTCCACTGCCTATGGCCTTTACTCCATTTGTAAGCTCCGCGATTGGCCTGATAACACCTTTCATAATGATTAAAGCAATTACAACCATTCCAGACAGAGATATGAAGGTTAAAGAGAGAAAGATTAAGACCATCTGCTTGCTTATTTCAGAAACACTTTTCTTATGGCCTTCTGTTTCTATTCTTATCAGGTTGCGCAGTTTTTCAACTTTAACTATCAAGTCATCTGCAAAGGCATCCATCTCCTCCATAAGTCGTGCCGCCTCTTTATTGCCAACAGGGTTTTCAGTTGATAGAAGAACCATAGCCTTTTTCTGAAGTTCTATAAACCCTTTTTCAATATCCTCCAAAATTGCAATATCTTCTTTAGTTTTATCTCTGCTAATCCTTATTTTCTCAAATAGAGACGCCGTCTGTGTAACCAAACCCGCAAATCCTTCTCTCTCGTTTTTATCCCCTGTTATAAGATAATCATTTGGAGGCATCAAGATTTTACTTATAAGGAGTTGCAAATCTGATATAAGCTCAGTTTTATTGGCAAGTTCGTCAGTCTTTTTCTGAATGGATGAATAGGAGTTTAAACTGACATAGCTGAAAATTGCTAGGAAAAGAAAGAAGACAAGCCCTATTCCGTGGGCCCCGATAAGTTTTTTGCCTATTCCTAATTTCAATTTCATTGCAGAACCTCCTGTGCGAGGAGCTAAATTTTATAATAGTATGCTGTCAGAAATACAACCGTCAGCCCCAGTATCATAATAAGGGCATTGAGTATGGTTGAGTTCCTGTGAATGGCCTTAAATTTGAGCCTCAATGCCTCTTTTTGCGTCTGGTCTTCGGTCATGCGAATCTGAGCCTTGACCTCCACGGCATTTTTGCCGATTACCTTGCCTGAGTAAAACACAAGCACGGTCATCAAAGCTAACAACCCGATTCTTGCCCATGGATAAGCTTTTTCCTGAAACGATAATATCGCTATGGTTGCAACGGCTGTGACACTGCAAATATATCCTATTATCCAATACTTAGGAAATATATCTCCTACCACATCTCCTGCGGCCTCTCTGGGCAAGATTTTAAAGATGCTCGGCGCAGCAATGAAGGAAAAAAATATCATGCCGCCAAGCCAGACAACCAGAGAAAGGAGGTGGATGAATCTGATAATTGCCATCATATAGCACCTCTATCCATAAATTCTAAACTCAAAAAAACTCCTCACCTATCTCAACACTGCAACCAACCCATCTGCCCCTACAAGCTGGACCTCAAGGGTCGCCTCTGCACTACCGTCATCCTTATATTCCTCTTTAACCACTACTGCCCCTTTGACAAAACCCTCTATGCGGCTTATTTCTATGTGTTTTTCATCAAGGTATTCCTTCATGCCTTTGTCGGGCGGTGTTTTCATCTTTAGTATTATTTCAAGGAGGCTTTTTTGGGCCTCTACAATTGCTGCGCGCATGACAAGTATTTTTGCCTGAGCCGGATTTGTAATGTGTTTCGGCGGCAGGCCGCGGCCGGTCGCACTTATTACACCCTTCTGCTAATTAACACCAGTCACATCTGAGACAACAAGTGCGCCTTTATACGCCTCAGCAGAAATAGTCTCGGCAGACGGCGCTACCTCGGCCTTTTTTTCAACTACTGAAATTTTAGTTTCTTCTTTTACAGGCTCCTCTTTCTTGCCACAGGCGGTTAATGATACAGCAAACAGGAAGCAGGAAACAGTAAACAGTAATAAAAATGAAAAACTAATTTCTCCGCTTCTCCCCTTCTCCGTTTCAGTCCTTTTATTGACTTCTGACACTACGACACTCCGGCACTTTGACACTTTCATTTCAATCCTCCTCTTTAACTTTTCTCAATACCTTCTTTCCTGCTATTTTTTTCTTATCTTCAAGCCGCCTCGTCTTCTGAGACCGAGAAAGTTTTGTAGGAATGCGCTTTTTAGGTTTAAAATACAACCTTGAAATAGCTTTCTCAAGCCTCTCCATCGCAACTTCCCTGTTCATGTGCTGGGAACGTCTTTCCGAAGCCTGCACAACAATCCCTGTCGGGATATGCCTAATGCGCACAGCAGTCGCAGTTTTGTTCTTATGCTGACCGCCGGGACCAGAACTGCGATAGAATTCTATCTCTATGTCGGATTTTTTTATATTGATAGAAGATTGTGTGGGCATACTCTATTCTACCGTAGGGATGTCCTTACTTCTTCAGAAGCATCTCTATAAGCTTGTGTCCTTGCTCTATAAACAGGCCGCTTGCCTTTGCATCTACCTCATTATATGCCCTGCCCTTTGCCCTTTGCCCTTATCATACATCACAAACGGCACAGGGTCTCTGGTGTGGGTCTTTTTGGCAATAGGCGTAGGATGGTCAGGAAGCACAAGCATCCTATAATTCTTGAATTGAGATAATCCATCCACCACTCTGCCAACTACTTCTTTGTCAAACTCCTCAATAGCTCTTATTTTATCTTTTAAATTCCCTGTATGGCCTGCCTCATCAGGCGCCTCTACATGTACGCACACAAAATCCCGCGTCTCCAGTTCCTTTAACGCATATTCGGCCTTGCCACGATAGTTGGTGTCAAGATAGCCTGTTGCCCCTGGAACATTCACCACCTTCAACCCTGCATATATGCCAAGGCCTTTGAGCAGGTCAACTGCCGATATAATGGAACCTTCAATGCCAAATCTTTGCTTCAGTGTCGGCAGCTTGGGCGCCCTCCCCTGTCCCCAGAGCCAGATGGAGTTTGCAGGCTTATGCCCGTTTTCTTGTCTTTTGATATTTACCGGATGCCCTTTGAGAAGCATCTGCGAGGCATTCATAAGCCGGATAAATTTGTCCGAGCCGCTCCCCTTGGGCAGATAGTCTTTTATCTCTTTGCCTGTTATGTCGTGAGGAGGCGTTGTTTCAAGACTGTCCGGCCCACCGCTCCATACCATCAAATGTCTGTAGCTGACGCCGGGATAAAATCTTATCCCTTGTTTGCCAAGCTCCTTATCAATATCCTTTATAACCTCTTTTGCTTCATCAGTAGTTATATGGTCTGCGCTGAAATCATCCATATAAACCCTGCCGTCCTTCTGGCTCAAGGCAACCAAATTGCACCGAACCGCAAGGTCATCGGGTGCCAGTTTAACGCCAATACTTGCAGCCTCCAGAGGAGACCTGCCAGTATAATATTTTGCAGGGTCATAGCCCAACACACTGAGAATGGCCACATCGCTGCCGGGCGGATAGCCGTCAGGCACATTTTTCACAAGACCGATAGAGCCCTTCTGCGCAAGCATATCCATATTAGGCGTCCTCGCAACCTGGAGTGGTGTTTTATTATCCAACTCTTTAATGGGATCATCAGACATCCCGTCGCCTATTAAGATAATATACTTCATATAAATTAGTTATCTTATTGTTAAATTTGATGTTTTTATGCCGTCAACTGCATCCATCGCACACCTGAATCCTACAATATGGCTTATTTCATCAGGTTTGGCCCCGTCCTTGCCGGCGCTTCTTGCCCGCGGTCCAAGATGCACCCATGCAGCGCCCTTTACGACCTTTGTCTCACCCTTTTCATACCAGCTGTCTGTCCATTCCATCACATTGCCTGCTGTGTCATAAACACCATATGGACTCTTATCATTTTTAAACTCATCAACCGGCGCTGCAAATTGTGTAAGGTCCCGCAAACAGAGGCGGGTATTCAGGAATGCCTCTGCGGTTCTCACATTATGCGGATTAAATTCATTGCCCCACGGATATATCCTGCCGTCCATGCCCCTGGAAGCCTTTTCCCATTCCTCTTCTGTTGGAAGCCTCTTGCCTGCCCAGAATGTATATGCCTTTGCATCATTCATGCTCACATTGATAACAGGATAGCTTCCTTTATCCTGCGGATAGGTTCCGTTTTCCCAGTGATATGGAGGTCTGTGGCCTGTAGCATCTATAAATCTTTTATATTGCGCATTGGTAACTTCATATCTATCAATATAAAATGCCTTTACATAAACCTTTCTCTTCGGAGTCTCTTTTCTAAAATCGTAATCAACAAAATCCCCTTTTTTACCAAATTCCCTTGCCACCTTTTCCACCTCTTCTTCACTGCTTCCCATAATAAATTCTCCAGCTGGTATGAAAACCATATCCCCTTGACTGGGTATATCCTTAAAGAATGGAAATATATCGGCAACCTCATAACTCCCGTAAGAATAAATAGCGGGGGGTGTTAAAACTAAAATAAGATTTAATAGGAGAATATACTTTTTGTTTTTATTGTTTCTATACATAATTGTTGGCGCAATACAACTTGCCAGTTTGTAAAATAGCAAGGTCTTCAATCGCTATTTTACGGTCTCTAAAACCCCAGCAACTCAACCACCTTACCCAGCTCAGGCTCCGCTGTTATAGGCTTGTCAGATGACTTTATTGCTGTATCAGGGTCTTTCAGGCCATGCCCTGTCAATGTGCAGACAATTGTATCGCCGTTTTTAAATATACCTTTTTTGTGCATCTTTATAACACCTGCCAGAGATGCGGCAGACGCAGGTTCACAGAATACCCCTTCCCTTGCAAGAAGCTTATACGCATAAATAATTTCATCATCAGACACCATGTCTATTATCCCGCCCGATTCATCCTTTGCCTTTACTGCATTTTCCCAGCTTGAAGGATTGCCGATTCTTATGGCAGATGCTATTGTCTCAGGATTTTTTATAGGATGACCCCTTACAATAGGAGCGGAGCCCTCTGCCTCAAATCCCATCATCTTTGGCAGACTATCTGTTACCCCTCGCTCCTTAAATTCCTTATAACCTCTCCAGTATGCGGTTATATTGCCGGCATTCCCAACAGGCAGAAAATGGTATGTGGGCGCAAAACCCAGATGATTGCACACCTCAAATGCCGCAGTCTTCTGGCCTTCAAGCCTGTACGGATTTATTGAATTAACCAATGTTACAGGATACATCATGGAAACCTCTTTCACAATTATCAGGGCTTCGTCAAAATTCCCTTGTATCTGCACAACTTTTGCCCCATGCATCATTGCCTGTGACAACTTGCCAAGCGCAATCTTTCCTTCTGGTATCAGAACATATGCCCTTAACCCTCCTCTTGCCGCATACGCAGCGGCGGCGGCAGAAGTATTTCCGGTTGAGGCGCATATTACGGCATGAGAGCCTTCTTCCTTTGCCTTTGATACCGCCATTGTCATGCCCCTGTCCTTAAAGGAGCCTGTTGGGTTCAGCCCCTCATATTTGAGGAATATCTTTAAACCTCTTTCAAACAACTCCCCCATAGTCAAAACCTCTATCAGAGGGGTATTGCCTTCCCTCAAGGTAACTACTGAGTCATCTTTTACCTTTGGCAAAAATTCCTGAAACTCCCTGATTACTCCATTCCAATTGCGCGTTTTTGTTGCCTGCACAGAGATATCCTCCAAAATGATGGGGTGTGGAAAAATCCTTTACTGCCGCTTGATTCCCACATCCGTAGTATTTAAAAAGATTATCAAAACAAGGTGAGAAAGTCATTAAGAATTTTCAGGTTCTTTTTTACTATTTTTTTACAGATGGCATAACCCAAAAATAGACATTGATTTTCGGGGAAACTGGCAAGTGTAGCTTCCTGATTAAAAGAAGGAAGCTTCTCGGTAAGGTATATAGTCATTTACAAAGCACGCACAGCCCTGC
>JACRML010000035.1 GCA_016214995.1 Deltaproteobacteria bacterium | reverse complement strand
CGGCATATCCTTTAAATCTTCTACAGAAGCGGCTGCAATTATATCCTTTGCGCCGTAACTCAAAATACCCCTGACCTCAGGATGCTCCTTTTCCCCCACTACTATCACGGAATACCCTTCTTTGGTTAATAGTTCTACATAGTCATGGGTCTTTTTAACAAAAGGACATGTTGCATCAACAACCTTGAGCCCCTTTTGTTTTATAGTCTCTATCTCATATGACGTAACTCCATGAGAGCGCACTATAACAGTCCCATTATTTATTTCTTCAACTTTATCTGCCTTGGATATGCCCGACTCCTCCAACTCTTTAACAACCTGAGGATTATGTATGATAGGACCAAGTGTGTAAATATTGCCGGCAGCCTCTCTAACGCAATCCTGGGCCATATTTATCGCCCTCTTAACCCCAAAGCAAAAACCCGCATTTTTAGCAACAAGTATTTCCAATTATCAGCTTCTCCTTAACAATTTTAAGCGTTTTAGCCAAAACATCTTGCAACTCCATATTGCTGGTATCAATGTATACCGCATCATCGGCCTTTTTTAACGGCGCATGTTCCCGCGTGGAATCCATCAGGTCTCTTTTCTTTTCATCTTCAATGATTTTTTCAAGCGAAACATTTTCTCCTTTTCCCTTGAGTTCCGCATACCTTCTCCTGCCGCGAATCTCTGGAGATGCATCGATATAAAACTTGATATCTGCATCCGGAAAAACAACTGTGCCGATATCCCTGCCTTCCATTATAACAGAACCTTTTGCTGCAAGTAAACGTTGAAGCCTGACCATTGCGTCTCTGACTGTCTTTTGCGAGGAAACCTTTGATGAAAGCCGGCTGACAAACGGCGTTCTTATCTTTTCAGAATAATCCTCGTTGTCAATGAATATCTTGTTTGATGCCCCCTCACCCTTTTCCCTCTCCCCCTTGGGGAGAGGGGAGGGTGAGGGGGCAAACCGCAATTCTATCTTTGCGCAAAGGTCTTTTAACGCATTCTCATCATCGCTATCAATCTTCTGTTCGTGCGCCTTGAGCGCCACAGCCCTATACATGGCTCCGGTATCGATGTAGGTAAAACGGAGTTTTTCTGCAAGGAGTTTGGCTAATGTGGACTTACCTGAACCGGCAGGCCCGTCTATGGCGATTACAGGGCCTCTTTCTGATTTGCGATTTGCGATTTGCGATTTGCGATTCATTCCTGCAACTCTGAAATCCGGCATCCGAGATTCTTCAATATTTGGACAAAACCAGGAAATGAGGTATCTATGCAGTCTGTATTTGAAATAGTTATCCCTCTCTCCGATGCCAGTCCTGCAATAATCATAGACATTGCAATCCTGTGGTCACCCCAGCTTGTACAGCTATCATTTCCTATAGGCCTTTTCCCGCCTTCTATTTTCATACCATCTGGCAGATCACTGACAGTAACGCCTATCCCACGAAGCTCGCTGGTCATTGCTGCGATTCTGTCAGTCTCCTTTACCCTGAGTTCTTGAGCATCCTTTATTTCAGTAACCCCATCCGCAAATGCAGCGGCAACGGCAATAACTGGCAATTCGTCAATGGCCCTCGGAATTATATCTCCCTTTATCTCTATGCCTTTGAGCTTACTTGATTTTACCAGAATATCTCCGACTGGCTCGCCGGAAACTTCTCTTTTGTCTAATATCTTAACTTGCCCGCCCATTTTTTCCAATATGTCAATTATACCGATTCTGGCAGGATTTATCCCGACATTTTTTATTAAAAGCTCTGAATCCTCTGTTATAAGCGCCGCAACCATGAAAAATGCGGCAGAGGAAATATCGCCCGGGACTTCAATCTCTTTGCCCACAAGCTTCTGTCCGACCTTGATGCTGACCGTTGTTCCATTGCGTTTTACCTCTGCGCCGAAATATGCAAGCATCCGTTCAGTGTGATCTCTTGAAAGAGTCGGTTCAATAACAGTTGTCCCTCCGTCCGCATAGAGGCCTGCCATAAGAATGGCGGATTTTACTTGTGCGCTGGCAAGCGGCGAATTGTAAGTCATCCCCTTCAGTTTTGAGCCGACAATAGCAAGAGGCGCCTTATTCCCATTTTCCCTTCCGAATATCCTTGCGCCCATCAGGCTCAATGGTTCTACAACCCTTTTCATGGGCCTCTTTCTTAGATATTGATCTCCGGTGAGGACAGAAAAAAACTCCTGGCCTGAAAGCAGCCCTGTTAAAAGCCTCATGGTGGTTCCAGAATTTCCCGCGTCTATAAAATCTTCCGGCTCTTTCAATCCGTGAAGCCCCTTACCCTGAATGACAACCATGCCGTTTTCATGTTCATCAATGCGAACCCCCATCTGCCTGAAGGCCTTGAGCGTAGCCATATTGTCCTCGCCCTTCAAAAGCCCTCTTATTGTCGTGTCCCCTTCTGCAATGGAACCGAGCATAATCGCCCTGTGAGAGATGCTCTTATCACCCGGGACGGTTATCTCGCCTTTGAGGGATTGGGTTTTTTTTATGGTTATGGATTTCATAAGATAGCTTTTGTCTTATTTAGAGTTTTCTTACTATAACAATCAAAAATCATACTCCCTCAACATAATGTCTGCCGACATTGAAGTTTTGGATATACTCGGCAAGTTCATCAAGATTCATCTCTTCTACTATTTCTTTAGCCTCTTCCTCATTTTGAGCCTCAACTTCAATATGTCCGGCGAATTCAAAATCTACAAAGAATTTGGGCATAAACACATCCTCCACCATTCTATATAGTGTTGTAAAAGTTTTGCTATCTGTGAGTCATTTGGGATATAGAGGTTTTTAAAATTATTTGTCAGTGAATACCCTGCGCCAAGAGCGCAGGGAGTTCTTGGCCGTCATTAAAAATTGTGTAACTATAGCAAAATACCTAATCTTGCGCAAGCCCATAGAGTCACCCCGAAACAGGCATTGATTTACCAAGGCGCCGTGGTTTCTCTTTAAGTGTATTAGCCCAACTCTCCCCAACTACTGCCAATCTGAATGTCAACTTTTACAGGCACATACCTTTTGACCAATAAAATCGCCCTTTTTATAAGGAGTTATGAAATTTTCTGACGACATTGCAAAAATCCTCCCATGCTTCCCTGGGAAATGCTAGACAGCAATGGCACTCCCCTGATGCCGTATTTATAACACAACCGGTAATGGAAAACAATTTTACCAAATGGATTAGCACAAAACTTGCCTTTTCTAACATATTGATATATCCTTTGTAAAAATGGGTATGAAATTAAAGAAACACACGGTTTACCAGAAACAGAAATTGCAGCACTCTGTTTATAAATCAAAATACAAAAAGAAAAATTTAAAAATCTATTCCTCAACTTTTCATTTTAACCTTTGAATTTTTCATTTTCTTATTCGCCATTCACCGGAGGCCTTTCTATGCGCAAATTTGATGTCCTGATAATCGGTTCCGGACCAGGAGGGCAGAGGGCTGCCTTCCAAGCATCGAAGCTCAAGAAAAAGGTTGCAGTCATCGAGCGGCAGCCGTATATCGGCGGCGCAGGCCTTCATACAGGCACACTGCCTAGCAAGACCTTAAGAGAGGCTGCGCTCTTTCTCGCAGGCTTTAAACAGAGGGCCGTCTTCGGCTTCCAGCTCGCAATCGGCAGGGAAGTAACCCTGCAGGAGCTAATGCACAGAAAGATGGATGTCATAAAAAGACAGATGGAGGTCATCATAGAGCAGTTCAGCAGAAACAATGTAGAGATAATTTATGGGGATGCCTCATTTACAGATGGGCATAACTTAACTGTAAAAGGCGCAACCACCTCAGAACAACTCTGTGCAGAGGTTATAATAATAGCAACAGGCACAAGGCCGCTAAGACCAAGAGATGTTCCGTTTGATGAAGCGCATATATATGATACAGACACGATTCTGCAGATAGATAATATCCCATCAACACTTACCATAATCGGCGGCGGCATAATAGGCTGTGAATACGCATGTATATTTGCATCTCTGGGAGTAAAAGTTACGCTTATAGAAAAAAAACCATGGCTATTGCCATTTGCAGATGAGGAGATTGTAAACAATCTTATCTACTGGATGAGACAGAGCGGCATTACGGTGAGACTGAGCGAAGAGGTAGTAAAGATAGCTGTAGAGACAAAAGATAGAGTTGTTACAACATTAAAAAGCGGCAAGCAGTCTGTTTCTGAAAAGCTGCTCTATACCATGGGACGGGTTGGAAATACGGATATGCTCAATCTTGAGGCTATAGGAATTAAGCCAAATGAACGCGGCGGCCTGAATGTGGATGAAAATTTTCAAACTACCCTGCCGCATATCTATGCAATCGGAGATGTTATAGGATTTCCAGCCCTTGCATCCACCTCAATGGATCAGGGCAGAAGGGCAGTTTGTAACGCATTTCATACAGAAGGCGTTACCTGCGAGGTTGTGTCGTATCTTCCTTTTGGGATATACACAATCCCGGAAATTTCCATGGTTGGGGCAACAGAGGAAGAATTGACTAAAAAAAGAGCGCCTTATGAAATAGGATGCGCGCTCTTTCAGGAAGTTGCAAAGGGGCAGATAATAGGCGATACCCACGGTATGTTAAAGCTTTTGTTTAATAGAGAAAACAGGGGGCTTTTAGGTGTTCACATAATTGGAGAAAGGGCTACAGAACTGATTCACATAGGCCAGGCGGTCATGAGCTTTGGCGGAACAATAGATTATTTCAAGGATACGGTATTTAATTATCCCACCCTTTCCGACGCATACAAGGTTGCGGCATTGAACGGGTTGAACAGGCTATAGGGCGCCGCCTAATGCTCTGCCTAACCGGAGATATTTTTTTCTTCTTTCTTTAGGAAATTTTTCTATAGCGTACCGCAACATAGTACGGGGCATAGTCTTGCAATGTTTTTTTAAAAAACCCTCTTCTACCATAATATTCCGTTTCCCTATCTCCCTGAGCATCCAACCAACAGCTTTATGAATTAAATCTTCTTTATCATGTAATAAAATCTCTGAAACCCTCAATGACTCAACAAATTCATTATTTTTTATAAAATGGAAAGTAGACATTATTGAAATTCTACGCTCCCATAAACTTTTGGAATCAGCAAGATTGTAAATCGGCTGCTTATTGCGTTCCCGCAGATAAGCACCAACAATATGTTCGGCAGAACAGTCAACAATATCCCAATTGTTAATAAATTTTGCGTTATTGAGATACAGGGTGTAAATGAATTCTTTGTCTTCCTCATTTGTCTTTTTGAAGATATTTATAAGCATAAGAAGAGACAACAATCGTTCTTCGTGAAATTGAGATTTAAGCAGCCGAGAGGCTTGTTCAATGGATATTCCTTGATACTTCCTTGCCAATTTTCTTAATACAGGAACCCGAACTCCCAAAAATCTATCTCCTTCACCATACTCTCCTTTTCCTGTTTTAAAGAATCTTTGAGAATGTTCTGCTATTTTTTTATTGCCTAACTTTCTTAGTTCATTCTGAATGCTTAGTAGTTTACCGTTCATTGGTATTAAGGTATAACGCTTGAACTGTGTGGCACAGTGAAACGGAGTTCGCACAAGTGATTTGTTAGGCATGTCTGAATTGTTTCAATATGTTATTATATTCTGAATGAGAGCCTATCCAGAACCAAATGATATCTTCTCCTTGAATAATACCAACAGCTCTATAGTCTTTTGTAATTCTAACTGAAAATATAGGACGCGTAGAATGGACCTGTTTGAAGTGTAAGCTTGGGTAGTAGGGGTTTGCCTGAAATTGCTTGTAAGCCTCTTTTGCCATCTTCTTGATTCTTATCGGCAGTTTTTCGTAGCACTTCCAAAAGCGTTCCGTTGTTTTTGAGTTCATAAGCGCTCAATATTCAACGGCTTTGTTTTACCTTTCTTGTGAGCCTCAAGGGCTTCATCAGCAAGATGCTCAAGAACATTTTCTGACTCGGCAAATATTTGCTCCCATTTCTTTTCTGACTCTAACTCTTCAAGAAGCCATTTTGCCAATGCATTTTGATTGACAACCGGTAATTTCGATGCCTCCTTGAACGCTTTCTCAAGCAATCTTGTCATTATTCACCTCTTTTTCTTTTTGGATTATATTATCACAGCTTGTCGTTTGTCGTAAAGCGATAAAATTGTCAAGTCCGTCCCCGAAGAAACATAAGGGTCAGGTCTTGAAAGAAGAAACGTAAGGAAGAAACGTAAGGAAGAAACGTAAGGAAACGTAAGGGTCAGGTCTTGAAATATCACTTTTCATCATATCTTATCCATCAATACCTTGCTTACTGTAGTATAGTGAATTCCTAAACAATCGGCAATCTCTTTTAATGTATAGCCAAATTTCAGGTGTGCTGCCCATATTTTTCTGTTTCTTTCACCCTTTGTCTTCTTTTGTTTAAATATATCTGCCAGCAACGGCCTGCCCATGTATCTCTGATGTCTGGGAATTTCTTTTATCTTTTCTTTATCAGCTAACAAATCTTTGAATTTCTCAACAAACCCTTCTCCTCCAAGTATTATCTGCCCTCGAATTTCTCTCCACGGTGATTCTTTTGATATCCCTTCCATCACAAACTTTTTATATCTTTTTTGCGCAGCTTGCCTTTTACTTCCAAACTGTCCCAAGACCCAGTCTATCGTAAGATATTCTGGAGTTTTTCTTAATCCGCCCGTTGCTAAATAACTGCTCCATTTCCAGTCGTCAGGTTTTTTTACTATCTTTGCCCTTACAGGATTGAGCGCTACATAACGACAAAGTTCAAGCAGATAGTTTTCTTTCTGTATCAGGATAGCCTTGTATCTGCCTTGAAATATATGTCCTGGTCTTTTGTGTCTTCGGTTATATAACTGAGTATATACACCGTTTAACTGCCTCATTCCTATTGAGAGATTGGCATCAGGGGTTTCTATGAGAAGGTGATAGTGGTTGTCCATAAGACAATACGCATGGCAAAGCCAGTTATATCTTTTAATCACCGAGTCTAACTCTTCGAGGAATTTTTCTTTGTCATGCCCATCGCTAAATATCTTGTCTCTCGCATTCCCCCGTGATGTTACATGATAAACTGCCTCTTCATATTCTATTCGTAATGGTCTGGCCATTTACTACCACCTTAACAGATAATTTCTCATATTTCAAGACCTGACCCCATTATTTCCCCGATGTAAGTTTCAGTGCCGACGGCCGGGTGGTGTCTGGCACGGTCCCAGGGCTACCCCCCCATTTTATATTATGTCAGGGTGTCGCCGCTGAACCGCATCGATGGCTTGTGGCCAGATCTGCCCTTCTTCCTAACCCCTGGTGATGTACAGGGTCAGGGTGGTGCACAGGATGCAATACCGATTGCACTCAACGGTTATGCGGGAGACGGTTCGGTGCAGCTTGCGGACTTCTCACAAAACGGGTTTATCGAGTACTCAGATTCTTTAGTGGACGCCCCGACATTCCAACCCATCGCATTCATTCAGGACTTGCTGACCAATGGCGAGGCAATAGCAGGATTCAACATACGGGGGGGTGCCGGGGGGACGTTCAGATTTGCTGACTCCGACCAGATTCGGCTCTCCATCGATTACACGGCCACGTCGGTACCCGAACCCTCCACCCTTCTCCTTCTCGGAAGCGGTTTGGCAGGACTGGCGGTGTTTAGAAAGAGGTTTAAGTAGTGTATGGTGGGCTGTGCCCACCATACACTTGGCATAGCCCATCTTACTTGCTTAAGGGCAGGCAATGAAAAAAAACGCCCATCGGTCTTAAAATGCCGGTGGACGTTGTTATTTTTATATGCAACGTCATATATTGTTTCGCATCCCACCCTCGCTTCCATCCCTTTTAAAGGGAGGGTCAGGGTGAGGATGGTTAAATGTGCAGATATTTATGTCGTTCTATCAGTAGTGTCCGGTTAAATTAAAAGAGTTGAATCCCTTGAAACAACCTGATTCTACAGCATCAAGTCGAATCCGTCATTCCCGCGAAAGCGGGAATCCAGGGGGTTTCTGGTATTTTTTAAGACACTGGATTCCCGATAAAAACCTCGGGAATGACGTTTATGACGATTTTCATGGTTTTTTCAGCGTATTCAGGTTGCAAACTATGCTGTTTTAACCGGACACTACTGACGCTCTATATAGAAAACATCTTATCCAGCCTCTTAAATGCCCCTATCTTCTCAGTAACGCCCACCTTTGCTTGATGCACAGCCTTGCGCAAGAAATCTATGCTTTTGTCATAAATTTCCCTATCAACGGGATATGGATAGCCGTCTTTTCCGCCGTGGGCAAAGCTGTATCTCACAGGGTCTTTATGGCTCACAGAAGCGCCGTAGACAAGCTCTGACAGCAGACTCAGCGCCCTTATGGTCTTCGGGCCGACCCCTTCCATGCCCAGAAGTTTTTCAAAATCCTCCGGTTGTCTCTCATAGGTACTTAAAAATATCTTGTAGAGCCTGTCAGGATTGATGTCTTTTATTGATGTAAAGTGCCAGCCGGGCATCTCAAGCATTTGCAACCTTTGAATCTCTTTTACCAGTGCCTCTGGTTTTTCATGGGAGAGTTGCGTGGAAATTATTCTTGCCTTATCACTGTCAGCGTCAATCATATTGAGCACAGCCCCTTTTGAGTCACAACAGACAGCAGAATGAGGTTCACATACAAAATCCTTAACATCTTCCCCAAGCCAGTGATACCGTCTGGCGTATCTATTTATCTCATTCATCCCCTGCTGGACAACTGCCCATTTTCCATTTTTTGTAAAAAAGAAGGCATGATGATAGAGCTGGTAGCCATCCTGCAATGCTGAGGAATCCACCTTTGCCGACATCCTGCTGGCATAGATAAGATTGGCTGGATTGATGGATAAATGATCGCCGCGACCCTCAATCTCAGACGGCGTTTTTCTTGAAGCGCCGCCCTTGCCGCCTGCCGCAAAAAGCCCCAAATCCTTTTCTATCTCCTTTATCCCCTCCTTTACAGCGCCGCAGACCGTTGTAGTAACACCACTGCTGTGCCAGTCAAAACCCAGCGCACAGCCAAAGGCCTGAAACCAGTAGGGATCAGACAATCGCTTTAAAGCCTCCTCGGGCCCAAACTCCTGTACGATGATTATAATAATCTCCCTCGCAAGCCTCGTCATCCTCTCAAAAAGCCAGCGAGGGGCTTTGCCGCCGTGAAGCGGCAGGTGAGCAATACCTGTTCTCATGGCATAATTATAGCAGTAATTGAGTGGTATGTATTTGTCTTTATGCAGCCAAACTGATATACAATATCTTCTATGCTAAAAGACTTGTTTACTATGCCGCAGGATGAGGCTGTTGCTCATCTAAAGACATTGGGCTTCCACGAGGGAGAAAAGGCATTCAGCAATCTAAAGCTCTTAAATGAGACCTCACTTCAAGACCGCATTGAAGAGCTGATAAACAGCATCCTAACTACGCCATCGCCTGATGATGCCCTGAATAATATGGAAAGGATAGTATCACAGTTTTCTCCGGAGGCAATCGCTGCATTTGTCAGCAAGAAACAAATCCTAGAATACCTTGTCACTATATGCGGCTCTTCAAATCTCTTATGTAATACAGTAACAAAAAATCCATTTTACCTTGAAGAACTTCTCCTGAAAGGGGGGCTTGAAAAGAAGAAGGATGGAGCAATATTTCTCAAAGAATTGGAAACATGGATGCAGGATGGCTGTATGCCAAAAGGACAGCCAGCAACTGATTTCAATTCTGCTGCACATATCCTCCGCCTTTTTAAGCAAAGGGAATATCTCCGGCTAGGGGCAAGGGACATTCTTGGCTTGGCGTCCATGCAGGAAACAACATTGGAATTGTCCGACCTTGCAAGCGCATGCCTTGAGATTGCATACAGATTTTGTCTAAAACAACTTAAGGCAGAATACGGAACGCCTTTTTACAAAGATATTGACGGCAAAGATGTGGAATCAGAATTTGCAGTCATTGGAATGGGCAAACTGGGCGGCATGGAGCTTAATTTCAGTTCTGATATAGATATTATCTATATATATTCTTCTGACAAGGGTGAAACAACGGGCATAAAAACAGGGAACGGGGTTCGGGGATCGGGGGTCAGCAATGAAAAAAAGGCAACAGGCAGTATAAGCCTTCACGCCTTTTATGTAAAACTCTCAGAGATGATAACAAAACTCATAGGTAATGTGACAGAGGATGGGATTGTATTCAGGGTTGATTTGAATCTCAGGCCTGAGGGAAAGGGCGGCGACCTTGCCAACTCTATCAGAAGCGCAGAGATTTATTACGAATCATGGGGACAGACATGGGAGCGGGCAGCTATGATAAAGGCACGGATTGTTGCGGGAAGCTTAAAACTAGGGGAGACATTTTTAACCATGATTGAACCCTTTGTCTATCGCAGATATCTGGATTTTACCGCTATTGAAGAAATACGCGGTATGAAGGAAAAAATTGATATAAGTCTGCTGCGAGCAGCCCCTAATGCAATTGACGTCAAATTAGGCATTGGTGGAATAAGGGAGATAGAATTCTTTGTTCAGGCTATTCAACTTATAAATGGAGGAAAGGATAAGGCTATCAGGGAGAAAAACAGCCTTCATGCTATAGAATTGCTAAAGCAACGGGGTTATATCACTGAAGAGGATGCATTCGCAATAAGCAATGTGTATATATTTTTAAGAAACTTAGAGCACAGGATTCAGATTGTGGAAGGAAGACAGACACATGTGATTCCATCAGAGGCAGGAGAGATAAAAAGAATTGCCAGAATGCTTGGATTTAAAGATACCGCATCACCAACTATACTTGCAATAGATGGAAGGAAAGGCGCGGCAGAACAATTCTGGAATGAATACAAAAAACAGACCAACATTGTGCATGAGATATACAACACACTTTTTTTCAAGGCTTCAAAGGAGCTGGACGAAAAGATATCAAAAGATGTCACCCTTATCCTTGGCGAAAATCTGGATAAACAGGAAGTAGTCGAAAAATTATCTCAGGCTGGTTTCAATGAACCAAATACCGCCTATGAAAATCTTAAGCTTTTAAAAGAGGGGCCTCCCTTTGCACATTTTTCTGTCAGGACAAAGCTGCTTTTAAAGAAGATAGCCCCGTTTCTCCTGACCCAGATTATGGAATCCCCTGCCCCGGACATGGCCCTCAATCATCTTGAACGATTTCTTTCCGCCATCGGCGCAAGAACCACCTTCTATTCGCTCCTTGCAGAAAACAGGAAGGTAATGGAGCTGCTCGTCAAATTATTTGGCACAAGCATATTTTTGTCCATGGCAATCATTGAGCATCCTGAAAATCTTGATGCCCTTCTCTCGCCGGAATTAAACAAACCATTCAAAAATAAAGAAGAGCTCCTGAAAGAGCTGTCCTTCATGCTGGACGCAGTTGCAGATTATGAAGCCCAACTGGATTGTATAAGGAGGTTTAGAAACGGCGAGATATTAAGGATAGGGATACATGATATCTTTGAAGAATTGGAGCCGGCAGAGGTCTCACGACAGATTACCTATCTTGCAGATGTTTGCCTGATGAAGGCATATGAGATTTCATTGCTGGAGTTGAAAAAAAGATTCGGCACTCCCGGACAAGACGATGGTGAAAATGCTCAGTTTGCCGTCCTTGCCCTTGGCAAGATGGGCAGCGAAGAGCTCATCTACAGCTCGGATCTTGATATAATCTTTATCTATTCACAGGGCGGAGAAACCTCCGGACCCAAGGTCATATCAAACCACGAGTTTTTTGCAAAGTTGTCACAGCGCATTATATCAACCCTGTCAATCATTACCAGGGAAGGATTTGCCTTTAAAATTGATGCACGGCTCAGGCCATCGGGCAGCTCAGGCCCCCTTGTTATATCTGAGGATGCATTTATAAGATACCATAAGGAAACTGCACAGATGTGGGAAAAACAGGCTATGATTAAAGCAAAATTTGCTGCAGGGGATGGCGAATTCGGAACAATGGTATTGGATGAAATACAGAAACATATATACGCTGCAGCGCCAAATGATGAGGATTTGAAAGAACTTTATAGGATTAGGAAACGGATGGAGGTGGAGATTTCTAAAGAAGGTTTAGGAAAGTATAATATAAAATTCGGAAAGGGTGGACTTGTGGATGTGGAGTTTGCTGTTCAGGTTCTTCAGTTAAAACTTGGCAGACAAAAACCGTCTGTTAGAAAAGCAAACACTGCTGATGCAATTAATGCATTAAAAGATATTGACATAATCTCAAAAACGGATTATGAGATTCTCATAAATGCTTATAATTTCTATAGACTGCTGGAAAACCGCTTAAGGATTGTACAAAACAGGGCAGAAGGCGAGATTATAAAGGATTCACCGGAACTCCTTAGCCTTGCGAAAAGGCTTGATTATAAAGGTGATGATGCCGGCGCAAAACTTCTTGAAGATTATCTAAGTTATACAGATAGGGTAAGGAATTTATACGAGAGGATAATGGGGCCATTGTAAAATGCAAATTGCAAAATTACAGAAAAGAGGAAAGAGTGAATAGTTTTTCTCTTTCCTAATTCCTGTTTTTACAATGGAGCAAAGCGCCAAGGAAAAAAATGATGCAGGAAAAATGGGGGAAAGTAAGCGATATCGGATTTCCGAGACTCTTGCATAATATATTCATCGCCAGAAACACTGCAAGCATCCTGGATATGGAAGACAGGAAAATAAAGAAGAGGTTATTCTTTAAAACAGGCATTCCTATCTATGGCATTTCAAATATCCTCAATGAGGTGCTTGGCAGATTCATGGTGCGAAAAGGGATAATCACACAGGAAGTTTATGAAAAATCACTGGAAATAATGCTCAATGAGAAAAAGAAGCAGGGAGAAGTGCTGTTATTAAAAGGCCGTGTAACCCCCCATCAATTAAACGATGCCTTAAATATTCAGGCAAAAGAAAGGCTGTTCAGCGCATTTGGCTGGACCAATGGAACATATCATTATTATACAATAGAAAAGCTGCCAAAGGACCTATTCCTATATCCCATTCATCCCGCCTATGCCATTCTCTATGCGGTAAGAATGGGGTATTATCCCATTGATAAAGTAAAAACAGAGATGGAAAAAAATAGAAATCAAATAGTCTCATTTTCACCTAAAACTGTATACACATTGGATGATTTTCAGCCAACGTCGCGGGAGAGCAGGATTTTTGCATTGATAAACGGCAGGAAAAAAATTGATGATATATTGGCAGAAATAGAAACAGCACCATCACTTAAGAAAGAAGATATTTATCCATTTATTTATACGCTTATTACAACCGATGTCATCACAGTAAAGCAAGAAAAAAGTTCAGGAAAAGGAAAAATATCTGAAGGGCCATCACCAGAGGACAAGGCCTTAATAGAAAATCTTACCGCTATATACATCCGTTTAAAATCCATTAACTACTTTGAAGCTCTTGGCATAGGTCAAAATGCTGATAACGGCAATATAAGAAAGGCGTATTTTAAAATGGCAAAGGAATATCACCCGGATAGATATCACAATAATACACACGAGGTAAGGACAGCCGCCTCTGACATATTTACTCTTATCAATACAGCATACACTACACTTTCAGACGAAAAAACGCGCAAGACCTATAAGGAATCCTTAAAGAGCGGCGGCAAGCAGGATATAGCACTGAATGCAGCAAACATTATGAATGCGGAACTTCAGTTTCAAAAAGGCAAAACTGCCCTATCACGCAAGGACTACAAAAACGCTAATGAGGCCTTTGACTATACGCTGAAATTGAATCCTGATGAAGGAGAATATAAATCATATCTTGGCTGGACAATCTTTAATCTTTCGCCAAAGAATGCAGCTAAGGTAAAAATTGCAAGAGAACTCATACAGGAGGGGATATCTTCAAATCCAAAACAGGATAGGGCATACTATTTTCTTGGCGTTATTCACAGGACAGAGGGTAAAATAGATGAGGCAGAGACTGCCTTTAATAAGGCTGTACAGAAAAACCCAAACATACAAGAAGCACTGAACGAGCTTAGGCTTATTCAGATGAGGAAACAAAGGGGAGGTAAGGTTTTTCAAACAGGTATTTATTGATGTGAACCTTAGCCTTACCCTTCAGATTAAAACTTTTGACAACAGGCTGTATAATCAGTATAATAATACTCAAAGTAGAAATTTGAGATTATTTTAGGAGGAATATAAAATGCCCATATACGAATATAGATGCAAATCCTGCAGTAAACGCTTTGAGATAATGCAAAAGATTTCAGATAAACCGGTTAAAGAATGCATATACTGCTCATCCCAAAAAATAGAAAAGCTTATATCTCAATCCTCATTTGCGCTTAAAGGCTCAGGCTGGCATAAAACAGATTATGCCGCAAATAAAACCTGCGACATAGCGGCAGGCCAGAAAGCTGACAAAGCATCTCCATGCGCAACTTGTCCATCGGCAAACTCAAATAGCTGATAGCTCTTAGTTTATAGCTCATAGTTTTTATTATCAGCAGGAGCTATGAGCTAAAACCATTTCCCAATGAAAATAGATTCCATTATAATAGCTGCATCCACCATTATCCTTATAGCTGCAACGCACATCTATACCTTTCTCTATACGCCGCCATCAATGGAAAAAGCTGTAAAAACCGTCTTCGTTCCACAAGGGGCAAGTTTTAATATCATTGCCAGGGAGTTGGAAAAAGAGGGCATAATTACAAATGCCGGCAAGTTTTCACTTCTTGCAAAGTTTAAAAGCGCGATAACAAAGATAAAGGCAGGAGAATATGAATTTTCAACCTCAATGACTCCACTGGAAGTTCTGGACATGATGTTAAAAGGAGAGGTAAAGGACTATGCCATTACTATACCTGAAGGTTATAATATCAGAGAGATTGCACTGGTTTTGAATAATATAAATCTCTTAGATAAAGATGAATTTGCAGCAAAGGCTATGAATGCAACATTTGTAGCATCCCTGGGCATAGATGGAGACAGCGTGGAAGGCTATTTATTTCCAGATACCTACAGACTTACAAAAGGAATATCCGCTGAAGAGATTATAAACAAGATGGTGCAGAGGTTCAATGCTGTATATAACGAAATTGCATACAAGAAGCCCTATGGATTCAAGATGTCAAAAAAACAGATTGTTACACTTGCATCCATTATAGAAAAAGAAACTGGCGATGGTGTGGAGCGTCCTCTAATCTCAGCAGTTTTTCACAATAGGATAAAGAAAGGCATGAGGCTCGAAAGCGACCCAACCGTTATCTATGGAATAAACCGCTTTAATGGAAACCTTACAAGAAAAGACCTTTTAACCAAAACACCTTACAATACCTATCAGATTTACGGACTCCCACCGGGTCCTATCGCAAATCCCGGGAGGGCAAGCCTTGAAGCCGCCGTTTCACCATCTGACGAAAAATATCTGTTCTTCGTTTCAAAAAATAACGGCTCGCATTATTTCTCCAAGAGTCTAAAAGAACACAACAGCGCTGTTCAATTCTATCAAAAAGCATGGAGAAAAAATAAAAAACAAAACATGGAATCAAGAATAAAAACAATTAAACTCCCTAACTCCTTACTAACTCCCAAAATGTAGCCTCCAAAAAGGCAGCCTCTTTATATACTTTATATCTTCCAACCCCCACAACATATCAAACATATTAGAGACATCTTTTGCCGAAACAAACCCTTCTGCTAACATCATGAACTTTTCTTCAAGTTCACTATCTGTCATTGGATTTTTTGTATGACCTTTGGGATATTCAACCTCTTTTGAAAATCGCCTGCCATCTTTTGTAACAATCGTAATAAGATTAGGCATTGCCTCAGGATACTGTTTCGTTAATTCTTTGTCATTTATAACCCTTACCTTCCGGACTAACCGATTTAGCCTTGCATCTCCTAATCGTTTTTCTAAAAAACAGGTCAAATCCACCTTCCCGTCCATAATGGCTACTGCAACACAATATGGCAGGCTGTGGTCTGCTGTCTCCCGTGTTTTTGGATTCCATCGCTCAGGCCCTGAGCCTATGATTTCATATGCCGCATCAAAGGTCTTTATACATATTGATTTTATATCCCTTTCAAGGTTTATCCCCTGGCTTAATATCTCCTTTCTCAGTTCAATGGCTGCTTCTATAGCGCTCTGGCTGTGATATTCAGCAGGATAGAATTTTATATAGGTATCCAGAATTTTGAACGGCCTCTTCTTTCCGCCAAACTCTTTAAGCTCAAAAACCCCTGAAACAAGTTTCATAAAACCTTTTTCACCTTCAAAAATTGGTGCGGGCCCCGTCATGCCATTTTTTGCCAGCATAGTAGCAAAGACTGCATTCCTTGCTGTATTGGCAAAGGCGCATCCTTTCCACATGGAAAGCTCTCCAACCCTTGTCTGCCTCATGGCAATATTGGCAACCCCTGCAAGGCCCAGTGCATGAACTGTCTTCTCAACACTTAAGCCTATAAGTTTTGCCGCTGCAAGTGCACTTGAAAAAGCACCATAGGTAACATGGTCCCAACCCCCTTGCCTTAGTGATGCGGCATCGCACAACCTGCATTGGACCTCATAGGCAAGCGCAATGGCTGCAATCAGATCCTTTCCGCTTTTATTTTCATCCTCTGCAACTGCAAGGCAGGCAGAGATATTGTCGCTGGGATGGGCAGGTTCTTTGGATAAATATGTGTCGTTATAGTCCAGATAACGTATAGCTACTCCGTTTGCAAATGATGCAAGGTCGGGAGAGGTTTTAAGGTTTGCGCCGATGATAGTGGAATTCCCTTTTGATAGACTGCCAATCTTTCTTGCAATCTTTGCAGGCTCGCTATGGAATGCGCCAATTGCACAGCCGACAGAATCTATAAGCCTTGTCTTAACCTCGTGAACAACTCTTTGAGGAATATCACTATATTTAAATGACCAGGCATATTCCGCCAATCTTTGCGCAATAGTTTTCATTTATTGTACTTATAAAACCCCTCTCCTGCCTTCATGCCAAGCTTTCCAACATCTATATATGCTTTAAGCAGAGGACAAGGTTGGTGTTTGGAATCTCTGGTTTCTTTGTATATGCTCTCCATAATAGACAATACAGTATCAAGACCTATTAAATCCACTAAAGATAGAGGACCTATTGGCTGGTTTGTGCCAAGAACCATTGCAGTATCAATGTCCTCTCTGGATGCAGCCCCTTCCATGAGTGCAAAAATGGCCTCATTTATCATAGGCATCAGTATCCTGTTTACAATAAAGCCTGGACGGTCTTTGGATTCCACAGGCGTTTTGCCAATCTGCTCTGCAAGTTTTTTGATAGTTGCAAATGTCTCATCAGAGGTTTTTGCTCCCCTGATTATTTCCACAAGTTTCATTACCGGCGCTGGATTCATAAAATGCATACCAATAACTTTATCAGGCCGCTTTGCTGCAGAGGCAATGCGAGTAATGGGTATTGAAGATGTATTTGTAGAAAGTATCACGTCTTTAGCGCAAATTGCATCCAGCCTTTTAAATATATCCAGTTTTAATTCTTCTATCTCAGGCGCAGCCTCTATAACAAAATCTGCTTTTGCCATATCTTTAAGCTTTGTTGTAGTATGAATCCTTGTAATAGCATCTTTTTTCTCTTTAAGAGTTATCTTTTCTTTTTCCAACATCTTAGAAAGGCCATTCTTGATATTTTCCATACCTCTCTGAAGAAATTCACCTTTTACATCCATCATAATAACTTCAAACCCGGATAAAGCCATTACCTGATTTATTCCAGAACCCATTGTGCCTGCGCCGATTATGCCAATGGTTTTGATGTTCATATTTTTCATTCCCTCTCAACTAAAACCGCCACTGCCTCGCCGCCTCCTATACAGATGGCGGCAATGCCTCTCTTTGCATCTTTCCTTTTCATGGCATAAAGCAGAGTCGTCAAAATCCTTGCCCCGCTTGCACCAATTGGATGGCCTATTGCAATGGCTCCTCCATTAATGTTCACTTTAGCCTCATCCAGGTCAAGTTCTTTTATAACCGCAATTATAGAAGCTGCAAACGCCTCATTTATCTCAAAAAGGTCAATGTCCTTTACAGCAAGCCCCGCCTTTTCCAAAACCTTGTTTATGGCGCCGACAGGCGCTATGCTGAACATCTCAGGCTCAACACCATATGACGAATAAGCAATGATTTTAGCCATAGGTTTTATGCCGAATTCTTTTGCCTTATCTCCAAACATCACAACAACTGCTGCTGCACCGTCGCTTATCTTGGAAGAATTGCCTGCTGTTATCATGCCTCCCTCCTTGAATACAGGGAGCAGTTCTCTAAATCTTAAAAGGTCATGCCGGGTTAGTTCTTCATCCTGAGTTACACTTTCAAACCTGTCGCGGCCGGCAGGAATAGTTATTGGGATAATCTCTTCACTGAAATATCCATTTTTCTGAGCCTCTATCGCCCTTTGATAACTCTGCAACGCATATTTATCTTGCTCATTTCTGCTAATATTGTATTTCTCAGCAACAATCTCTGCACAAGAACCCATATGAAGATTATTATAAACATCCCATAATCCATCTCTAACCATACTGTCAATAATCTCGCCGTTTCCCATCCTGTAGCCGAATCTGGCCTTCTGCAGAAGATACGGCGCTCGGCTCATGTTTTCCATGCCGCCCGCAACAACTATCTCTGCATCGCATAAGGCAATTGCCTGAGATGCAAGCATCACTGCCTTTAAACCAGAACCACACACCTTGTTTATTGTGAGGCAATTTACTCCATGAGGCAAACCCGCACTAATAGCTGCCTGTCGTGCAGGCGCCTGACCAAGACCGGCAGACAGGATATTCCCCATAATGACCTCGTCAACATCTGCCCGGTTAGCGCCAGCTCTTGTTATTGTCTCGCCAATAACAATGCTACCAAGCCCTGTAGCAGGGATGCTACTCAAAGCCCCGTTAAAGCATCCAATTGGGGTTCTGACTGCACTTGCTATAAGAATATCTTTCATATTTTCCTATCGTCTCTTGCCCATAGCCTATAATCTGTCTTATCCATATCTATAACACACCCCAAATCCGCCCCTCGGATTTTTCCAATCTATAAATTCACAGGTAATCCTGCATGTGCCGCATTCAAGACAGGCTTCATAGGAAATAGCAATATTCTCTTTTTCATCCAGTTTATAAACATCCGCCGGACAAATGTATATGCAGCCCCTTTCTCGGCACAGCTTGCATTTCTCAGGGTCAACCTTTAAATGGCTTTCTGTATCAGTTTTAAACCTGACAAGATATAGTTTTTCAGCAAGGGTCTTTTTTTCAAGGGGTTGTAAGATAGTCATAAAATTGACTTCCTAACCTTATACATATCCCATAAAAACTTCCATATAGATACCTTATCCTTAAAATGCCGGCGTGCCAATTGTTGTGCCTCTCTTTTTGGCATATCGGAGATGGTAAAATAGCCTTCCGCCATTTTCAAGATCGCATCCGGGTATTCCTTGAAAAGTTCAGGCGCCTCCGCCAATCTTTCCGGCGCATCGCAGTATCTCTCTAAATCCTTCATTACAAAACTCTCTTGCAATCTCTTCCCATAACCTGCCAGCCCGGCCTCTGAAAAATCCCCTTTCCCCTTTGCTTCCAGAATTGCCTCCGCCGCCATAACTCCTGATGCCATCGCCATATTGGAACCTTCACGATAAAGAGACGGGTTGACAAATCCTGCCGCATCGCCCACAATCAAAAGGCCGTTTGCAACAAGCCTTGAAAGATTTTTATAGCCCAATTCAGGGATCATCTTTGCAGAGAGTTCTTCTATCTTCCCTCCCCTCAGAAACTTTTTTATCATGGGATGGGATTTGAAGGCATCCAAAAGGTCATTGGGATGCATATTCCTTTTCTTCATAACACTAATCGGACAGCCTACTCCAACAGACAGGGAATCCTTATTGGTATAGATAAAACCGGAACCTATCATACCCTTTACTGCGTCGCCGAAAAACTCCATAGTCAAGCCTTCGTCTGCCTCAAGATTAAACCTGTCTTCTATCACCTCACGCGGAAGGCTTATAACCTCTTTTGCCGCAGTTATCATCTGATTGTCTGCAGGCTTTTTCTTTAACCCCGACTTTTCTGCAAGAAGTGAGTTTGCGCCTTCAGCGCATACAACCACATCTGCATAGACATCTCCATCTTCTCTCCTTGCCTTTACTCCAATAACCTTCCCATCCTTCCAGATAAAGTCATCAACCACTGTTTCAGTCAAAACAAAAGCCCCTGTATCTTCTGCCTTTTTTGCAAACCACCGGTCAAATTTTGAGCGCAGAATTGTAAAGCTATCGTTATATGGCGGGTTATTGAAATTATTAAAATTAAGTTCCAGAGCCATCTCGGAATCTTTGGAAAGGATAGAATACCTTTTTTTTACCACATGCCTTTCAACAGGCGCATCTTGCCAGAAATTTGGAATGAGTTTATTCAGAATGGTTGAATACAAAACACCGCCGGAGACATTCTTTGAGCCGGGATACTCACCTCTTTCAATGACAACAACATCGAGCCCTGCCTTTGCCATGGCAAAGGCACAGGCAATGCCGGACGGCCCGGCGCCAATGATTATGCAGTCAAATTTGTCGGTCATGTGAAACTTTTATCAACTCTACAATCCTATCGTAAAATAGCGATTAAAAACCTCGCCATTTTACAAACCGGCGATTTGACTGCCATACTTTGTTATCGGACAATTTTTGCTCCTCACCGTATCGGTGAACATACGGCTCGTCTCAAAAATTGTCCGCTGCCTCGTCTGACAGCCAACTTGCCGGTTTCCCCAAAAATCAATGTCTATTTTTGGATCCTATCTCCCCATACATATCCCTATTGCCTCTGCTACCTTTACAAGACTACTATTCGGGGCAACAACTTTTTGCCTTGCAATTGCATCATCCAATGCTACAGACTCAATCTCCTGTCCCTTCAAGCATACCATTCGTCCAAATTTTTCATGTTTTATAAGTTCAACAGCTTCAGACCCAAACCTTGTTGATAATATTCTATCAAATGAGTTTGGGCTGCCGCCTCTCTGAATATGCCCCAGAACAGTCACCCTTACATCTATATCTACCATTTCCTCTATCCACTTCCCAACTTTTTCACCAATGCCGCCAAGCCTTTCAACACCATCATTTTTATCAGCTCTCAGCAATGTCACATCGCCGCCAATCGGTTTTGCGCCTTCTGATACAACGATAATGCTGAAACATGCGCCGTGTTTAACTCTGTCATTAATATGTTTACAGACCTTTTCAATATCAAAATGTATTTCAGGTATGAGGATGCAGTCCGCACCTCCTGCAATGCCGGAATAGAGCGCTATCCAGCCTGCATATCTTCCCATGAGTTCAACAACGATAACCCTTTTATGACTTGCGGCAGTTGTATGAAGTTTATCCAGCGCCTCTGTTGCTGTCTGCACAGCGGTTGAAAAACCAAATGTCAGGTCAGTTGCCATAAGGTCATTATCAATTGTCTTCGGCACACCAACTACCGACATACCCATCTTATAAAATTTATTAGCAATGGTCATTGTCCCATCACCGCCGACAACAATCAGGGCGTCCAATCCAAGCTTCTTGAATTTTTCCATTGCCCTGGCAGAGAGGTCTTTTTTGACAATGCTGCCATTTTCCTCAACAGGATAATTAAATGGGTCGCCCCTGTTGCTGCTCCAGAGGATTGTCCCTCCGATTGGAAGGATTCCCCTTACCCTCCACGGAGTTAGATCCCTTGTATGTCCTTCAAGTATCAATCCCTCAAAACCACTTTCTATACCGATAACTTCCCACTTATATTTTATGGAAGCAGTTTTTACAACGCCTCTTATGACTGCGTTCAGACCTGGACAGTCGCCGCCGCCTGTTAAAATACCTATTTTCATTTGACACTACTCCTTCATGCCTTGCCTTAAAAAATCACTGCAGCAAACCATAAAAACTGAATCACTCCACTGCAATAACCGGAGTCCCTTTGCTCACAACCTCTCCAACAAAAAATGTCTTAACCTGCGCAGCAAAAAGCCGTTCAAGTAACTTTTGAGCTCTTTCAGAAGACACGGATATGAGAAGCCCTCCTGATGTTTGCGGGTCATATAAAAGATTTGCCTGCTCAGAGGTAACAATCTCTGACATTTTCACACGGCTGGATAAATACTCTTTATTTGATTTTATTGTCTTGGGATGATTTCTGGTTCTTTTAACCAACTCAATGGCCTTTGGGAAAAACGGGATATCTTTTATCTTGAGCATAATACTGACATTGCTTGCCTCAGCCATCTCCATGACATGCCCCAGAAGGCCAAAACCAGTAATGTCTGTGCAGGCATTTACCCCAATCTCCTGCATTACAGAAGATGCCTTATTATTGAGGCCCTTCATTGAATCAATAGCATCCTGCACATCGTCGGGTTTTGTCTTTCCATTTTTTAATGCCGTTGTTATGACACCAACACCGATATATTTTGTTAGGATAAGTTTGTCTCCGGGTTTAGCGCCTGCGTTTGTTATTACCTTTTGAGGATGCACAAGCCCTGTGACAGACAAACCATATTTTATCTCTTTGTCCTCTATGGAATGGCCGCCTATCAAAATAGCGCCGGCCTCTTTAAGCTTATCCGTACTGCCGTCAATTATCTCCTGAAGTATAGCCAAATCAAGGTTAGTTGGAAACGCGACGATATTCATGGCAAGCCTTGGAGTGCCGCCCATTGCGTAGACATCGCTTAATGCATTGGCAGCAGATATCTGGCCAAACGTATAAGGGTCGTCTATAATCGGAGGGAAGAAATCCAACGTATTTATAACTGCCAATTCATCTGTAAGCTTATACACCCCTGCATCGTCGGCGTGTTTCGTGCCTACAAGAAGATTTTTATCAGTAACCTCCGGCAAATGACGCAGAACCTGCGCCAAGGCATCATGCCCCATCTTGGCTGCTCAACCCGCGCAGGATGCGTAGCTTGTGAGTTTTACCTTGCGACCAGAAGCCATTAGATGCTCCCTCCAACCTAAACCTTTTTCCTCAACACCCTGTAATCTCCGCTCCTGAGTGTAATCTTTTCCTTATCAAAATATTCCAGAAGCTCAATTGCAAATTTTCTGCCGCAGCCGAGGAGATCGCGGAACTCTGCGGCCTTTATCTTTCCCTTATCAGCGATCCAACCAACAAGTCTATCTTTGCATTCATCCAGCTTGTCTTTAGAAATATAGCCGTCTTCTGCAATTTTGATAACAATACCTCTTTTTATCAAAAGTTGAAATACCTTTTTTATATCCTCCTTTTTGTAGGAATGGCGCTGGAGAATTTCCTCCGGTTTAATCGGCTCATATCCTTTATCTGAAAACATGGATATCAGAGCATCCTCTATCTCCTTTTCTATCCCTTTTGCCTCAGCCTTGTGAGAAGGCAGATAGAGCACATTCCCTTTTTTTGCAATCCTGCCTGACTTGATTAAATCATTCAGGATAGATTGAAAGATATTTCTATCAACAGATTTTGATTGAATCTGCAACAAGCTGGTCTCATCAATTCCCACATCTGCCGGGTTGTCAGCATGATATTTATTTATAGTATTTACAGTATGTTGTGCAATATTATTAATTTTATCCTTTAGAATTAACTCTTCGACAATCTGAACAATTTCCTCCCCTTTACCATTACAGGAGGCAATAAGCTCTTCGCATTTATTTCCAGAAAGGTTTAGCATAAGCCTCGCTTTATGCCTGTCTATGCCGAGAGTGTTCCTGTCTGATAAAATAGATATTAAAATTTTGCTTAAATCATGACTATCTAAAATTTTATACAGCTCCGCATCTATAGACCTTCTCTTTTTCGAATATGGCAGAAGAACCTTGCCTCCCCCTATCGTTGCATTGACAGATGAGTCTCTCAATATAAACCTGTCGCCCCTCATCATAACCATTGGCGCTTTTAATTTTATTTGTCCATAGACCTTAACGCCCTGAGCAGCCTCTTTTATTCCGCTAAAAAAGACCTGTGCAATGGTTTCATCTGTCATGTGGTGAAGTTTAAACGTAGAGCAATTTTTAATAGGCTTGAGGGCATGTTTCAAATCTGTCCCAACCGGCAAAAATTCAAAGCATACATCAACAAAATTGCCAGCCATATTCAAATCAGCGGCGGCAAGAACATCGCCTCTTCTAACATCTGTATAGGGTATACCGCTTAAATTTACTGCAGCCCTTTGGCCAACGGTTACTGTAGTTGCTTCGTTGAAATGACTTTGTATGCCTCTTATTTTTACTTCTTTAAAGATTTCATCTTTTTTCGATATGATAACAACCTTGTCATTTTTCTTTACACCGCCGGAGGCAACTGTTCCTGTAACAACCGTGCCAAAACCTTTGATTGAAAACGAACGGTCAACAGGCAATCTGAAAAACCCGCCTTCTGGTTTTAGGACAATTCTTTGCGCTTCGTCGTTTATAATATTTTTCAGCTTATCTATGCCAAAACCTGTTACAGAGGAAACCTGGAGAATCGGAGAATCTTTAAGAGAGGTATTTTTAACCAATTCTCTTATATCTGCTGTTATTTTATTTATCTGTTTCTCGCCAGCTAAATCAATCTTTGTAATTACAAATACCCCTTTGCTAATGCCAAGCAGGTGTATTATATCAAGATGCTCCCTTGTCTGGGGCATAATGCCGTCGTCAGCGGCAACAACAAATAAAACCAGATCAAAGCCCGTTGCCCCTGCCAGCATATTCCTTATAAACCTTTCATGCCCGGGCACATCCACAATCCCTGCCTTTGCGCCGTCTAGTAAATCAAGATACGCAAAACCCAAATCAATGGATATGCCCCGCTCTTTTTCTTCTTTGAGCCTATCAGTATCAATGCCTGTAAGCGCCTTTATAAGGCTTGTCTTGCCGTGGTCAATATGGCCTGCTGTGCCTATGATTAAAGGGGATATGGTGTTCATAAGTTCAAATTAAATTTTATCCAGCGGACTACGGACACCAAGAAGGACTGCTTGTTTCACCTGCCAAATCTTACTTTTTTGCCAAATGTGTCAGAAACTGTGTCCTTTACTCATTCGTGAATAGTTGCGTTGCGGGGATATTGAAAAAGCGACAGCAATCTGAAACCCATTTTACATAATAGGGTATATTCTTTTCAGGTGTTCTTTCCTTTTCGCTTAAAAACTGTCTGAAAGCCTCTATCGTAATTACTTTTTAAATTATATCTTGTGCAATATAATATGCAACTAAAAATTATTTTCCTTGTTTTATAATAGGGTTAAAATATATCGGCCAAATTTTCCCCCTTGACACTCAGTATAAGTTGACCTAAAATTCAATAAAAATGCATGTAGACATAAAAAAGAATGTTAGCTTCCATATAAATAGAGTTGACGATGGGGAGGCAACTAAGCACTATAGCAGTGAGATCCTTCATCACATAGTAAAGGCATGGAAGCTATTCTTTAAGTCAAACAATAACGAGGATGTCTACACCCGGTTTGCGCAGCAGAAGCTTTCTGATAAGGACTTGATAAACAAGGTATCCGAGTACTACGTTGACAACAAGCAGAATTTCACCAAACACTTTGTGTTTGTCATCGACGATGTTGATTTGCTGCCAGGAGATCATGTCGCAACGGTGTCGGATTGCATTCTCCGAAACATGGGAACCGCGTCAGTGAAGAAGTGGCTGGTTTTGCGAGATATAACCTATGACAACTACAAAGGCACGACAAAACAGCGTATAGAACAGTTTTTCCCTGACCCGTATTCATTTCCGACCATATCGTTGCACGAGTTGGTGGCGCACAGGATAAAGGCATCAGGTCCTAAGGCTACGGCCAAGAATCCGTTTACGACCAACCTATGCGATTCTGTTGTCAAGCCCATATGCGAATGGAACATGAGGGAAGGTCTCTCGCTGCTCAAGAGTCTGCTAGAGGACAATCTTCCCAAGGACATCGACCCTAGTGCTAGCGAGGAGTTCATTCAAAACTATATTGAAAAGGCAGCGATAAATACTTTCCTGAAGTCGCACAAGTTGCTAGATCTCCATGCTGATATATTTAGGGTCGGCATCTACCCATTGGCTATCGATATTCTGTGTTGTGCCATATACCACAGCGCCGAGAGCATTATATATGGAGCGGTCAATGACTGTACTATTAGACGAGATGTTCTCTCCGGAAGGGTCATTGGCACGGAAGAAGCGACTGTTAAGGTCAGGCAGCGTGATTTCAGTTACGTAGCTGATAAGTTGTCGGAGCATGGATTGATTAAACTGGACAAGAAAGCGCATCTGATGCGCCCTACTGAGAAGGGAAAAACACTGGCGTCATTTGCGGTCGGGGCCCACTATTATAAATTCTGCCGAAGCAAGGAGGTGGCGGCAAGCGTCGGGAAAGAATACTGGACCCTTGCTTCCAAGGAAATAGACCACCAGAAGATCGTATCAACTTTTCTAGCTTGGAAGCATCAGCACTCTTAAGGTGAAAGCTAACACACGCATCAACCCGACGTGCTACGCACGCGTGTTATGCGTCTCGTTGTGCGATACCAATAACTACTAAAAGCTCTGATTACACAGCTTAAAACCTTTGGAATTATCTGTGTAATTTATTCAGTCGATAAGTATATATCACCAAAAAAGGTTTCTGCGCTGGTTTCGGTATCGTCAGAATCTATCATCAATGCGATACTTCCTACCATAGGAGGCTCCTCGCCGAATAGCCTTTTATAGTCATCATAGACATTTCGTTTTTCAGAGAACCATTTTCCAAGTTCTTGTGCGCCACTCTTGACGACAATGTATTTAGTCGTTGATAATTTTGCGCTTGTTATTTCACTTCCTGCCGGCGCATTGCTATCCCATATATAACCAAGCATCCTGCTGTTTATCTGCGATGGAAATTTAGGAAAGACAACATATATCTGAGCTGCCTCATCATCCGTCTCCTTTTTCCTTACATCACCATTAGTTGGAATCTTTGTTATCTTCCAACGCCAGTTAAGATAAGGATAATCTTTTATATCCAGAGATATCTCCTTATATAAAGCCGTAGAGGTAGCGTTGCTCTTAAGGTTCAGCGCTCCTTTGGCTGTGTCGTCGTTCACAATCTGAGCATCTGCCTTCCCCTTCCACTCCTTTATACGCCATTCCGCCGGAACACCATTTTCTTTCAACTCGCTAAACATGGCCACTATGAAAACACCACCTTTGGCAACAGCAATGGAAATTGCTGCAAAAAAGCAAAGTGCAATTAGGCAAGGTATGATGAATATCTTTTTAAGTTTTTTCATATCGTTCTATTATTTAAGCTGGGCCGCCTTATTATCTATGTTTTAATTATATAATAGCAGCTATGTTTCATGCAATTATCTTTTCATGCGATGTTTCAACAAATATGAGGCATCTAAAAATAGACCATTGATTTCTGGGTGGCCGATTAAATACCAGTTTATCTGTGGAATCTATAATGTGCAATTATGATGTTTCATGAAGGTTTCATTGATCTCTCTATAATATTTATAACAGTCCTTTTAATATCATCTATTGACGAAGGTTTTGGGAGATACTTAAGATTATTTTCCCGGAAAAAGGCAATGCGCTCTTTGTCTGGAAATCCTGTAAAGAATAGAAAACGGTCTTTAATGTTAGGATACATCTCAACAGCTTTTTTATAGAACTCTATCCCATTCATAACAGGCATGTCCACATCTGTTACAATAGCTGCAAAATACTTTTCGCCTATTTTTTTAAGCCCTTCCTCGCCATTGGCAGCAGTTTCTACATCGCCTTCGTCTTCAAGAATTGCCGCTATCAAATCAGTTAACATATTCTCATCATCCACTATAAGTAATTTTTCCTGCCACACCCTTGAGAGCGACTTGATTTCCGCAAGGGGTTTGCTAAATTCCTTTCTGGTTTCCAAAAATATTTCCATGTACCTTTTGTGCTGTTGTATGTTTACCACTGCTGGAATAAATTCCCTATGGCTACGCTTTAAGCTATTAACAACATATAAAATTTTGGGGGGGGGGGGGGGTTAATCACCTCTTATCAATTCAGCAGCTTTGCACATAAAATTATAATGCACCTTCTCATCCTCAGCCAGACGCCAGAAGAAATCAGCAAATTCTTTGTCATCTTTCAATTGCATTGCCGCTCTTTCATAAACCTTATGCACCCTGTCTTCAATCCCAATAAGCGACTCAATAATCTCTTTCATGGTATCTCCTGCTGTTCTTTTATTGACTACTCATACCAAAGATAATTTTGGTGTGTGGTTTATGAGAACATCCTTAATACTGCTCATTTGCCTTTAAGAGTTGGTTGAAAAACTTAACAAACTCTGATTGCACAGATTAAAAGCCATTGAAATATCTGTGTAAGCGTTTTTCCTAATCCATGTAATCAAGGCTGTTGATGCCTTTTTAACAGCCTTCTGAATACAAGTATATCAGATAAAGCAGGCTTGACAAGGAAGATATAAAGAATTTAGATAAACTCTGTTTTAGCGGCAGGCATTTTAAACCACCAGACCTCTAAACGAAGGATGGTATGGACCAGCGACTATGCCTTGCTCCAAAGCTTCGGTTGGCTGAAGGCCGAGCCTGATTATAGGGATTTTTTTTGCATTGAACAACGAAACGAGCATTTTGCATATATCAACCATTTCAGTTAAAGGCCACGGATTATATAAACCTGACATATACATTTTTTCCAGCGGTGTGTCTCTCACAACGATAGTTGGATAGATTCTGACAAAATCTGGTTCAAGCTCCGCTATTTTATTGGCTGTACAGAGGACAATCTCTTCAGTATCACCGGGAAGGCCTGGCATAAACTGGAGTCCAACCTTGAAACCATATTTTTTTAATAACATGACCGCCTCCTCCGTATCCTCTGCCGTATGCCCCCTGCCTGAAAGCTTTAATACTTCATCATCCATAGATTGAACACCAAGTTCCACAGTCTCAACATTGTAGCTTTTTAAAAACATCAGTTCTTCTTTTGTTATATAATCCGGCCTTGTGGATACTCTGACGGAATCTATTAAACCTGCGCTGACAAACCTGCAGGTTGCGGCTAAAAATTCCTCCTGCATATTTTTGTCCAACCCGGTAAAACTGCCACCATAAAATGCTACTTCCTTTTTGCCGCTGCCCTTCCATGTCTTTAGATAGTCACCAATGGTGATTGCCACCTCTGTTGTATCAGGCAGCCTCTCTTTGCCTGTTATGCTTGTCTGGTTACAAAAAATACACTGGTGGGGACAACCATAATGTGGAATAAAGATGGGAATAATTAGTTGTTTCTTTCTGGCCATATTGAATACAGGGACTAGGGATTAGTAGTTAGTGGGTAGTAAAAACTAACCCCTAACCCCTGATCCCTGCCTTTTTAGCCTTTCCAGCGTCTCCATCGCAGCCTGCTGTTCAGCCTCTTTCTTTGCCTTTCCATGCCCTTTTCCAAATCTTTCACCTTTAATCAAAACTTCGACCTCAAAAATTTTATTATGCTCCGGCCCTGTTTCACTAACGAGTTCGTATGTTGGAGCAACCTTGAATAATTCCTGGGTTTGCTCCTGCAGCTCTGTCTTGTAATCTCTGGAAATCTCTGCCATAGAGACCTCTTCCATAATAACGGAAAACTGCCTTGATACCAGAGAAAATGCCTTTTCAAATCCTCCGTCCAGATATACGGCCGCTATCACTGCTTCATATGCATCAGAAAGTATAGATGGTTTTTCTCTGCCGCCGGTAAGTTCTTCACCCTTGCCCAGCAGAAGAAACTTCCCCAATTCTATAGCCATTGCAAGTTTGGCCAATGTATTCTCGTTTACCAATCTTGCCCTGAATTTGGAAAGTCTTCCTTCATCTGCATCAGGAAACTTTTTAATAAGAAGATGGCTTACAGCGGCAGAAAGAACCGCATCACCCAGAAATTCCAGCCTCTCATTGTTCTTTATATTTTGGTCAACCTTCTCATTAAGAAAAGAACGGTGTACCAAGGCTTGTTCAAGGATGTTAATATCATTGAATGTATAGGAAAGCCTTAAAGCCAGCTCTTCCAAATCTGTTTTATTAGCTGCCTGCATAGCCCACCGCCCTGTCTCCATCAATTGCACTGCAAATGAAATCTATCTCAACATTTTTAAGGCCGTTATAGTTTTTTATAAGAAAGGGAATATAATTTCTGGATCTGCCTGTGAAAACCACTGTGTCTTTATCCCGTGAGCTTTCAACCAAAACAGAGACTCTTTTTCCAATGAAGCTTTCATAAAAGTTCTTCCTCTTTATATTATCCAGCATCTTAAGTGTTTCGCATCTTTGCTTGGCAATTTTTGCATCTACCTGATATTGAAACCGTGCCGCAGGCGTTCCGTTCCTCCTTGAGAACGGAAAAACGTGCATATAGGCAACGGGCAAATCCCTGAGCAAGCTGTATGTATTTAAAAATTCCTTTTCTCCTTCTCCCGGAAAACCGGCAATCACATCCACGCCTATAGAAATTTCAGGGACTGCCTTTACTATTTTTTCTATCAGCTCCGCAAATAACCTTCCTGTATATCGCCTGTTCATCATCTTTACAATATCATCATCTCCGCTTTGCAACGGCAAATGGAGGTGGTTGCAAATGGTTTTGGAACCGACCATTATTTCAATCAGTTCATCTGATACCTCGTCAGGGTCTAACGAGCTAATCCTGAATCTGCACGGATAATCTTTATCTGCGATAGCCTTTATAAGGCCTGTAATATTAACCTTTGAATCCAAATCCAACCCATATGCGCCAAGATGTATGCCTGTAAGTATAATCTCTTTATATCCATTTGCAATAAGGATGTCTATCTCTTTAAGAATACTAGATAGCGATAAACTTCTAGATATGCCTCTTGCCGCAGGGATGATGCAGTAGGAGCATGAATTGTTGCAGCCATCCTGCACCTTGATATATGCCCGCGTTCTGTTGGAAGAACCTTTTGCCCTAAGGGTCAAAGGCCTGTCTTGAACTACCCCTTTTATATCTATTTTTGGATGTTTTCTCTTCCCTTCAAGTATGTATTGCAAAACCCTTTCCTTTTCCAGATTTCCCACTACATAATCAACACCTTCTATATCGGCTATCTCCTGTGATGAAACCTGTGCATAACAGCCGGTTACCAAAATAACAGCATCTGGATTTTCAGCCACCGTCTTTTTTATAAGCTGGCGGGATTGATAGTCTGTATTGCCTGTAACAGTGCATGTATTTATTATACAAACATCCGATGGTTCATACTGGCGTCCCTTGGACGCAGTTATCTTAAAGTTGTTTTCCTTTAAAATATCCTCTATGGCAGCCGAATCATACTGGTTGGATTTACAGCCAAGTGTTGTTATGAAAGCCCGCAAGAAAACCTCCGATCTTCCTCTATCCATCCGCCTCCAATCACCTCGTCTCCCTTATAAAACACGACTGCTTGTCCGGGTGTTACAGACTTTGCAGGCCTTTTAAAAAGAACCTCAACCCTTTTGCTGTCCAAAGGCGCAACTTTAGCCTCTATACCATTATGCCTGTATCTTATTTTGGCAACAACCTCTATCTCATCCTTTGGAAAAGGAATCCCTATCCAATTAGTTTCCTTTGCGACAAGGCCATTTGATAATAAACCTTCCTCAGCGCCAACCACAAGCCTATTTTTTTTGCTATCTATCTTGAGCACATAAAGAGGCTCTCCTTTAGCTACTCCTATACCTTTTCTCTGGCCAATTGTGTATTTATAAAGCCCGTCATGCATTCCAATGACATTGCCGCTTATATCAACTATCTCACCTTTTGCAACAATAGCGTTACCTGCGCGTTGCATGATAAAAGATGGATAATCCTCCGGCGCAAAGCATATCTCCTGGCTGTCTTTTTTATCGGCAACATTCAGGTTGAACCTTGCCGCAAGTTTCCTGACTTCGGTTTTTGTTAAATCCCCCAGAGGAAAAATGGTCTTTGCAAGCTGTTTCTGCGTCATGGTAAAAAGGAAATAAGACTGATCTTTTGACGCATCCTTTCCTCTTAAGAGAAGATATCTGCCGCTTTTGTCATCATAGATAACCCTTGCATAATGACCTGTCGCAAGATAATCTGCTTCCAATTCTAATGCCCTTCTTAAAAGCACATCAAATTTTAAAACCTGATTACATTTAAGGCAAGGGTTTGGCGTCTCTCCATTGATGTAACCTTCTACGAAGTAATTCACAACTGATTTTGAAAATGCCTCTTCGAAATTGACTACATAAAAAGGTATGCCTAACCTATCCGCAACCCTTCTCGCATCATATAGGTCATCCAGAGAACAGCAGCTTCCAAAACTGTCCTTCTCTCCATCTGTATAGTCCCAAAGCTGCATGGATATACCGATAACATCATAGCCATGCTCCTTAAGAAGCGCAGCCGCAACAGCGGAGTCCACTCCGCCGCTCATGGCAATAACGACCCTTGATTTTTTTCGGACTCTTGTATTAGAAACTGCATCCATAAATGAAAAGTGGCGGACAAAAAGTCCGCCAAGCAATACAGCTTTTAGCTGTTGGTTTTTACTTTTAACTTAATAACTATCAACTAATAACTATTTTGAGTGCTTCTTTTTATAATCCTCTATAGCGGCATGAAGCGCATCTGCCGCAAGGTTTGAACAGTGCTGCTTGACTGGAGGAAGTCCATCAAGCGCCTCTGCAACAGTCGCATTAGACACCGTCTCTGCCTCAGCGAGGTGCTTTCCCTTTACAAGCTCTGTCACCATTGAACTTGTTGCAATGGCAGCGCCGCATCCGAATGTCTTGAACTTAACATCCTTTATAATATCGCCTTCCACCTTTATACTGAGCTTCATGATATCACCACAGGCAGGGTTTCCAACCGTACCTACACCATCGGCATTATCTATCTCCCCTACATTACGTGGATTGCTAAAATGATCCATTACCTTTTCGCTATACATTTTAAATCTCCTTTCATATTAGAGTTGCAAGTGGCAAGCTGCAAGTAAAGACTTTAATTTGAATCTTGCATCTTGAAACTTGTATCAGTGGCTGCAATTGCTCTCACTGAACGTTATATTCGTAGCCTTCCCCGTAATCGTAGAATAAAGCGGCGACATACTCCTCATCCTTTCCACCATTGTCGGTAAAACCTCTATAACATAATCAATATCCTCTATCGTATTCCCTCGTCCAAGGCTAAATCGTACAGAACTGTGAGATGCCTCAAGCGGGACACCCATAGCCACAAGTACATGGGACGGCTCCAATGTCCCGGATGTGCATGCCGAACCAGACGATGCAGCTATCCCCTTCATATCAAGATTTAAAAGCAATGACTCCCCCTCTGCAAACTCAAAACTTAGGTTTACTGTGTTGGGAATTCTCTTTGTTGGATGACCATTAAGCCGCACATGCGTTATCCTTTGCATCAATCCTTTTTCGAGTCTGTCCCTTAGCGCTGTAATATATTTTATTTCCTGCTCCATGTCCCTGGCAGCAATTTCGCATGCCTTTCCGAGTGCAACAATACCGGCAACATTTTCTGTGCCACCCCTTCTGTTCCTCTCCTGATGGCCGCCGTGAATTAATGGCACCAACCTTACACCTCTCTTGACATATAGCGCACCAATCCCTTTTGGCGCATAAAGTTTGTGGCCTGAAAGCGTCAACAGGTCTACATTCATTTTCTTTACATCTATAGGAACCTTTCCGACACCTTGAACAGCATCGGTGTGAAAAGGAATACTATGCTCTTTTGCAATCTTGCCTATCTCCTCTATGGGAAATATCACCCCTGTTTCATTATTTGAAAACATTACAGTAATAAGTATTGTCTTTTGAGTTATTGCCTTTTTAAGCTGGTCTAAATCCAACATACCATGATTATCAACATCAAGAAAGGTTACATCAAAACCGGTTTTTGCAAGATATTTGCAAGTACTCAAGACGGCCGGATGCTCCACTTTAGTAGTAATAATATGGTTGCCTTTATCTTTTTTTGATTCAGCAATCCCCTTTATAGCAAGATTGTTACTTTCTGACCCGCAGCTTGTGAAAATGATTTCATTTGCATCACAATTGAGAAGCTTCGTCACTTTCTCTCTCGCATCATCAACAACCCTTCTGGGATTCCTCCCTGCCCAATGGATGCTGGATGGATTTCCAAATTCATCCTTCAAATAGGGAAGCATTGCATCAAAAACCTCAGAATGGATTGGTGTTGTTGCATTATTATCAAAATAGATTTTTTTCAAAACAACCTCCCTTTGTTAAATACAGGTTAAGGTTAAGAATTTTCTTGGCCTCAACCTCAACCTGTTTTTCCTTGCCTACTGCTTACTGTTTCTGAAAGCTGTTTTGCCTCTCGGCTTAAATCTTCTATTGTTATTGAATCCAAGAATTCTTTCATCTTATCACCCAGCCCTTTCCAAACACGTTGTGTTACGCACTTATTTGTCCTTGTGCACATGGAAAGGTCTCCGTCAAGACATGCAACTGGGTTTAAAGACTCCTCTACCACCGTTATAACCTCTCCAACCTTTATTTCGCTTGCCGGCCTTGCCAGTACGTATCCGCCGCCAGGTCCCCTTACACTCTTTACAATATTGCCCTTCCTGAGCTTGACAAACAGCTGCTCAAGATAAGCCAGTGATATACCCTCGCTTTCAGATATATCTTTCAGTGTAATCGGTCCTCCATTTTCATGGCAAACAAGGCTGACCATAGCCCTTACTGCATACTGCCCTTTGGTAGATAATCTCATAACATTGATAGTGTTTAATCAATTGGAGAAATTCTAGTATACCTTAATGATTTTGTCAAGTATTTTGGCAATATAAAAATAAGACCCTTATCAAAAAATATCTACATCATTGTTAAATAGACTTGACCGGATGCAATAATAGATAGAATGATGAGCTTACTATACCGTATTACTAAGGATGCCTTGCAAAGAAAAGATATAGCTAAAATAGATAAATCAATATAATCGTATCTTTGCTGAAACCATAAGAAATTAATGCCTGTTTTTTGGTGAAAGCTTCTTTTCAGCTCTCTCGGCCTTTACCTTTGCTGTCTTTGCAATTATTTCAAGTGTACATCCTCTCAAATAGTCAAGAAGCCTATGCTGTGCCTCCTTCCAAACATCATGCACAGGACATACTTCGTCTCTTGGACAATAGCCTGCGTATATCAGACAATTATTTAAGTAGATTCTACCCTCCATAGCCTCTATTATATCCAGGAGACTAATATCCTTAGGTTTTTTCGTAAGGATAAAACCGCCCTCAACCCCCCTGTACGACCTTACAAACCCCTTTCTGGCCAGTGATTGAAAAAGCTTTGCAAGATATGAAGGAGGTATGTCCTGGGCCTTTGCTATCTCATATATACCGCAGATGCCCCCTTCTGGTTTTAGCGAAAGATAAAGAATACCCCTTATTGCATATTCTGCTGCTCTGCTTAATCTAAACATTTAGACTCCCTTTATGAGAAACTTTTAAGACCTTATTTATCCTATTTTGAATGCATCGTCAAGAATTTTTTAACAAAACAGAGAGAAAGATTTTCCAGAAATGCATACAAATTTTTTGTTAACAATAAAAATACGACTGCATTTTTGGGGTTAATCAAATATAAATGAGCTTCTATAATACTCGGTAACTGATTTTAAAAAAACCTTCAGAATAGCTGTAAGGGGAACAGCAATCAGTATGCCGAATAAGCCTAAAAGCTCCCCCCATACCAGTATAGAGACTATCGTAATTACAGGATGGAGCCCAACCTTCATTCCAATAAGTTTTGGTGTTATCAGATAGGCCTCCACTATTTGCATTATAACAAAGGCTATTATCACATATAAGGGGTGCAGGATATCCTGAAATTGCAACAAGGCCATTGTCGCCCCAAGTAAAACCCCGACTATCAAGCCCATAAAAGGAACAAGAAAGGCTACACCTGCTATCGCGCCGATTAGAAATGACAATTCAACTCCGATTACATAGAGACTGACGCTGTAAAGAATAGTCATTATAATACAAAGTATGAACTGACCCTTTAAAAAGACACCCAAAATATAATCTATCTCGCTCCACTTTATATCAAGCCAATCTCTCTGTTTCGGAGGGAGGTAATACCACACTATAGTTTTAATCTTTTTGAAATCTTTGAGTATGTAAAACAGATAGAATGGCATTATAAGAAATCCAAGAAGGCCTATGGTATAGCTTATGGTATTTTTAAAGGCAGAGGATAACCATTCCAACAGCATAGAAATTATATCGGGCGGCAGCCCTTTTATATAGTTTCCAATGCTGCTAAAAAGCCCCTCTATGGTTGTGGGCATATCCTTCAGCATAAACATTGTTTTCAGCTTAGGCAGAATGTTGCTCCCAAGACTTGCAATGTAGGCAGGAAGTTTCTCACTTGCAATGCCCACCTCCCGCTGGATGACTGATAAGAGGCTTGAAAACAAGAAAAAGGATATGAAAAGAAGAATCACCAAGATAAAAACGACTGCTGTCGTCCTGTTTATCCTTTTCCTTTCTAGCAATTCTACAAGCGGATTCAGGACATACGCTATGAAAAATGCTAATAGGATGGGAATAAAAACTACCCGCAAGATATACAGAATAGAAAGAATGGCAAATATAAGACCTGCGGCCAGAATAAATTGTGTATATCTTCCTCTTTCTAACGTCACTCGATGTCTCCCATTGCCTTTACACCGCGGTACATATATTGAAGACCGGAGAAGATGGTAAAAACGGTGGTTAGTATAATCAAGCTATTCCAAAAAGCAGAATATTGTTTTAGAGAAGAGAGCGCAATAATGATAGTTGATATTTGAAATACCGTGGTGATTTTGCTCAAGATGGAAGGCCGCACATCAAGACCCTTGCCCATGAGAGATATTACTGCAATACCTGCCAGTATTATTATATCACGGCTTACAACTACGACAGAAAGCCATCCCGGCAGTATACCCTTTATGGTCAGACTGAGATATGCGGATATAAGAAGCATCTTATCAGCTATAGGATCAAGGTATGTGCCAATGACTGTTCTCTGATTAAATATTCTGGCTATAAAGCCATCCAGTCCGTCAGTTATACCAGCCAGAATAAATATTACCATAGCCATTAAAAGATTGTCATCAATAACAAAGACAATAAATACCGGAACCAGTAGTATACGAAATATGGTGAGGATATTTGGTATATTCATAAAAAGCTGTTAACTGTAAGCTGTAAAGTCTTAACTGTTCACAACTCACAGTTCACAATTTTTTGCTTTCACGGCAGCCAATCGTAATATGTCTTGTTTGAGCTTTTTCTTCCAATCATTTTGTTATCAGGAATTGTAGCAAAGACAGCGTCTATTATACGTTGTATTACAGGTTCATAAGTCTTTATAACCCCAAGCTCAATAACATCCGTTTCCAGACTCAGGTCAGAATCCTCGGCATGAAATTCAGCTTCCCATAATCGCTCCCCGCCGGCACCATCATACAATTCAAATTTGGCCTCTATCGTTTGCGCCGCATAGCTTAAAAAGAGGGTGTCATTCCACTTAGTTATAGTGGTGTATAAGATAGAATCCGCACCACATATTCCTGCAAGTTCTTTTGGAGTCTTCCTGCGAAGCTCGTCCATCCTCATACCGCTACGAATAAGTTTATCGTCAACAGCTTCCAGAGCTATCGGGGAATATCCCATCCGGATAAGTTTATCATGCGCAATAATTCGCAAAAGATACCGCGCATCCTTATTCTTCTCATAACCATCTACCGGCAGCACTGCAATGACATTAGGCATTTTTGCATTATAATCAGGCGCCAATGTATATTTAATTGCGCGGCTGCAGCCGCCGAAAAACAGCACACAATAAGCAGTAAGCAGTAAGCAGTAAAAAGAGAGGTGAATTTTTTTTCTTACACCTTGTTTCTTGCATCTTGTTTCTAACTTCTGACTTCTGACTTCTGACTTCTGACTCTTATTCCATATCATTGGCTCACCTGCCCTTTCAGGGGAAAGAATCTTACCTCTATTCTGTCAGAAATAAAGATACCTGACACAATCGAGGCCTCTATTTTCCATTCTTTAACATCTATAGCCATAATTTCTTGTTTTAGGGCTTGAACCTCTAAACTTGTCTCTACGACCAGCCCTATCTTATCTCTCGCAAATGAAATGTAATAAACCCTTTTCACACCCCTTGCCTTCAAAATATTGCTCCTGAAAAATTCAAACACTTTATAGTTGCGAAGATTCAGCATAGTAATTGCAATCTTTCTAACCTCTCCTTCTTGAATAATCCCCGCAGTGATAAGGTCTTTAGTCAATAATTCAACCGCGATATTTGCCTCTATATAAACGCTATATACCGGCACACCGCCTTCTGTTACGGGGTTTTCATCTTCCATCATCTCTTTTGAAATGATACGATAATTTAAGATGTAGCGAGCCGTATTGTTGTATATTTTATCTTCCAAAATAAAAACCAACTTGTCTAATTCTTCTTCCGGGACAAGGGCTTCTACAGCCTTTGTAACGGCCTTTTTAAACGCATCCTCCATTGCTAACATATCGGCATCTGCTGTATTTTCGTATATGGCTATGCTGCCCATTGCCTCTATGTGCATGATGCTGCTCTGAGAAAGGGCAAGGGATGGAATAAAAAATACAATAATCAGACTCAAGACACCAGACACCAGACTATAGACTACAGTTTTAAGCATTGAGTCTTGAGTCTTGAGTCTTAGGTCTGTATTTCGGCTCATATAAGAAATCTCTCCAGTAAAGATATTATCCTATCATTTTCATCATGCACAAACCATCTTACATCTGTCTCCTTTTTAAACCATGTCATCTGGCGCTTGGCATATCTTCTGGTATTTTTCTTTATCTCTCTTACAGCGTCTTCCATAGTGCATTTGTTTTGAATATACATTACAATCTCCTTATACCCTAATCCACACATTGCCTTAAGACCAGGCGAATAACCCATAGCCAAAAGCCTTCTCGCCTCTTCTACCAAGCCAGCCTCCACCATATTATCTACCCTATCCTCTATGCATTTGTAAAGAAACTTTCTATCAACTGACAACCCGATCTTCAGCACATTATACGGTTCTTCTGAAAAACCGTGCTCCTTTTGGAACAAGGATATTGGTTTATTGGTTAAATAATAAATCTCCAGTGCGCGGACAATCCTTGCTGTATTGTTTGGATGTATTTTTGATGCTGCCTCCGGGTCTATCTCTTTCAACCTCTCATAAAGATATCTTATCCCTTCGCTGCCTGCTCCAAGCATGGTCAATTCGTTTCTGAACCGCTTATCAGAGGCAGGCCCCTTGAAAAGCCCTTTCGTAAGAGCCTTTATATATAATCCTGTTCCGCCAACAATAAAAATATTTTTTTCTCTCTCATGTATCAGATTAATTGACTCTGAAGCCTCATTACTGTATCTTGCAGCGCTAAACTCCTCGTCAGGATTTGCCACATCAATCAAATGATGTGGAATCTTTGCACTCTGTTCTTTTGTCGGCTTGCCTGTTCCGATATTCATATAACGATAAACCTGCATGGAATCAGCACTTACAATCTCTCCGTTGAATCTCTCTGCCAGTTCCATAGCAAGCATGGACTTTCCTGATGCTGTTGGTCCGACTATCGCTACAATCTTTATCTTGTTCATCCTATCTTACACCTTATGCACAGCCTTTGTTAATGTTAACAGAGTGAGTTCTGGCGGACAATTAAATCTTATTGGAAGACCCACAACTCCAATACCCCTTGAAACATAGACCTGAGTAGTAGCCAGTTTTACCAACCCGCCAATATACTTTTGTCCATAACGAGACATTGTTACAGGGGCAATAGAAAAAGGTATCTTTATCTGTCCGCCATGAGTGTGACCGGAAAGTACTAAATCCACCCTTTCAGTTTCTGGCATTACCTCTGCATAATCCGGATTGTGAGAAAGGAGTATCCTTGGAATATCATGAGAAACACCATGAAAGGCTGCCTTTAAATCTTGCGTCCCTTCCATAAAATCCCCTACACCTGCAATACAAATAGCACTGTCTTTTATCTCAATAAATCTATGCTCGTTTGTTATTACAGGAATATGATATTTACTAAAACCATCTTTTGTCAATTCGGCGTCTTCCCAATGGTCATGATTGCCAAGAACTGCAAGGGCACCATATGGCGCATTAAGCTTGCATAAGGCGCTGACCGCAGGCATAATATATTTACGAGAACCATCTATATAATCTCCTGTAAGAACCACCAAATCCGGTTTTAAACTGTTGGCCTTATCCACAACCTTTTCAATAAACCCTAACCCAACAAATGAACTATGGTGCACATCGGTTATCTGACATATCTTAAATCCTTCAAAACCGTCGGGGAGATTGTTTATGGCTACAGTCTTTTTTTCTACTATGACATGCCTCGGCTCAAAAAATATTCCATCGGCAACAAAACTTGCTGTCCCCACAGCCAGAGTACCTTTGAGAAATTGTCTTCTTGATAGCATAAAAATTCTAAGGTTAAGGTTGCGGTTGAGATTTCTCAACCTTGGCCTCAACCTTAGCCTCAACCTTAGCTCCTTTTAAACATCTTTTCTATTTCAAGTTTTGATATGGCTTTTATGATAGGCCTTCCGTGGGGGCAATTGCCGGAAAAATCTACATGGGATAATCCTTTGAGCAGCGCCTTTGCCTCTTCATCAGATAACGACCTCTTCCCCCTTATAACACTGTGACAAGCAATGCGCATAAGCATATCATCCAATTTGTCTTCTATCTTGAAGCTCGTCTCAAGTGATGCCAATTCATCTATCATACCTTTTATCAAGTCTCTGCAATCCCTGCCGGAAAGCATATCAGGCACGGCTCTTATAATAAATGTATTGCCGCTAAACGGCTCTATATCAAAACCAAGATTTGTTAAGGTTTGCATAGAGCTTTCCATAACATCCCGTTCTTGCAGAGAAAACTCAACCCGCTGCGGCAATAATAGCATCTGACTGGGTACGCTGCGGCTATTGTAATAGTCTTTTTTTAATTTCTCAAATGCAATCCTCTCTGCCGCTGCATGTTGGTCTATAATATAAAATTCACTTTCTCTTTGACACAAAAGATATTCTAACCATAGCCGGCCTATGACCTCTAACTCTTCGAAAAACAAGGATTTGGCATCCGTGGCGGGCTCTGCAAATTCTGCCTTGTCAGACGGTTTGGAGCATACTTCAAATCTGCTCTCCCTGGTTGATGCGGCAACATCATATAAAACAGTGCCATCCCTCACCCCATCTGGTAACCCTCCTCCTACATGCCATCCTTTCTTAAAGGGAAATGAGGTAGAATTATACGGTTGAACATAAGAAGGCGCCAATGCAGCTTCTATGGCATTTTTTACAAGTTCATAAACACCCTTAGGATTTCCAAACCTCACCTCGCATTTTGTTGGATGCACATTAACATCAACGTGCTGAGGTGCAATATTTATAAGCAGAACCACAAATGGATATTTTCCATTTGCAAGACAATTTCTATAACCATTTGCAATTGCATGATTTATACCCCTATCTCTTACCCATCGGTTATTTACATAGACAAAAAGCCCCTTGGTTGTAGAATATGCCAATTCTGGCCTTGCAACGAAACCATGAACCCTCAGCACGTCGTCCCCCGCCTCCAAAGGGATAACACCTTCTAATAAATCCCTTCCAAAGATATCGGCAATCCTCATTCTTAAATCAGCTCTTAATGATGTTTCCACCATGCCGGCATTGTTATTATAAAGCCTGAACTTTATAGATGGATACGCCAGCGCAAGCCTTGTAATTGTATCATATATATGACCTGTCTCTGTAGAGATTGACCGCATAAACTTAAGTCTTGCCGGCGTATTAAAAAATATATTTCTCACCTCAACTGTTGTGCCATCAGCGCAGCCAGCATCGCCAACTTCCTCTATCTCTCCGTTTTTTACCTTCACTATTGTTCCTGAAATCTCCCCCAATGGCTTTGTAGTTAAAATGACTTCAGATACAGCGGCAATACTGGGAAGCGCCTCCCCTCTAAATCCCATTGTGTTAATTGTATAGAGGTCTTCCTCCTTCAAAACCTTGCTGGTTGCATGCCTTTCAAAGGCAGCAACTGCATCATCCCTTGTCATGCCTTCGCCGTTATCAACAACCTTTATGAGTTTCCTGCCACCGTCATGGATATAGACGGCTATATCATCTGCCTTAGCATCAATTGAGTTTTCAACAAGCTCTTTTACAACCGAGGCAGGCCTTTCAATAACCTCGCCGGCGGCTATCTTTATAGCAAGGGCCTCCGGCATTATCTTTATCTTGTTGCGCTCAGGCATAGAATGATGTTAAGGCAATACTATCTTTAAGTCAAGGCTTGATACCGATTTTACCGTAAAATAGCGATTGAAGACCTCGCTATTTTACAAACTAGTGATTTGGCTGCCATACTTCGTTATCGGCGCATTTTTTCTCCTCACAACCCACCCCTTTATCCCCTCCAGGGAGGGGAAGGGGTGGGTTACGGCTCGTCGCAAATAACACACCCCTTTAGTCCCCCCTCTCGAGAGGGGATTTAGGGGTGTGTTGTCTGGCAGCCAACTTGCAGGTTTACCCAAAAATCAATGTATATTTTTGGGATTTTATAGATAGCTTGCAATAAGCTGCCATATTTGATATTATTCAAAACTCAATGGAAAAAATGTTGCTTACACTTCTTATTCTCACACTCATAGCGTTAATCCTTAACCTCCCCTTTGGCTATCTAAGGTCAACGACTAAAAAGTTTTCTTTTAAATGGTTTATCTTCATACATATACCAATACCATTTATAATCTTAATGAGAGTATGGTTGGGATTCAGCTATCAGGCAATACCTCTCCTGCTTATAGGATCAATGCTCGGCCAGCTTCTTGGTGGATACTTTAATAAAGTAAAATTGTCATGATACCGGCAAAAGGGCCAATAAGAATAGGACATATCATAGATTCGTCTCTTAGCTCCCCTGGTTTTGAAACAATCGTAAAAGGGCTTTCGATCCACAAAATATGGTCAAAAACAGTCGGCTTAAACATATCAAAAAGAACCAGACCATTAAAACTAACAGGTAAAACCCTCTATGTAACCGTAGCCACATCCACATGGATGGAGGAGCTGAAATATCTAAAACAAGATATTATAAAAAAGATAAACACAGAGCTTAAAGAAGAAGCAGTAAAAGACATCATCTTCCGCCTTGGCAAGATTGCAGAAATAAGCACTCCGATGCTTTGCTCGGAGCACTCGGTATTAAAACATCGTAGTGCTCCAAATCCGCAATCCGCAGCTTGCAATTCGCAATATTCGCACCAACTCCCGCAAAAGGACATGGAAAACATCTATAGATTGGTAAACCTTATAAAAAATAATGAGCTGCAGGGAACCATTCTAAAGGCTATGGTAGCAAACAAATGCCAAGATATCCATACGGCAGATGAACAAGCCAAGCTAAGCACTGATAACAGTAAGCGGCCCAAACCGAACAATTAGAAAGTAACAGTGTGTATACCTTCGACCGCTGTATTCCAAATCACCATTTAGCGAACCACCTTGTAGCAAATGGTTCTCTCATAATTGTCAGCTGCAGCCGTATGCCATCCTATACGGTTAGGAGCAAAAATTGGACTATGACCAAAGCCGTGGCACCAAAACAAAGCTTGCGGTGGACAAATCACCAGCTTGTAAAATAGTGGGGTGCTCGCTATTTTACGGCAAGTAAAAAAATATTGACTTTAATTACTTTCAGACCTTAAAATACCAAAAGCGGCGGTTCTTAGAAACCCTCCAGAAAATGCAATTGCATTTTTTTAGGTTAATCAACCTCTGTCTGTGTATATTAGAGACGACATGAATTTCACACCTTTCCTCATATCCTGGAATATAACTAAAAGATGCAATCTCAAATGCAACCACTGCTATCTTGATGCAGTGGAATTAGAGCAAGGGACAGGAGAGATGCCTACCAATGGGGCTAAAAAGATTATAGACGAGATAGCCTCTGTCAATCCGCAGGCAATGCTCATCCTCACAGGCGGCGAACCCTTACGCAGGAATGACTGTATGGAGTTGACTCAACACGCATCGGATAAAGGCCTGATGGTTGTAATGGGAACAAACGGAACTCTGCTTAATGACTCTGTTGTTAAAGAAATGCTGCAGTGCGGGGTTAAAGGCGTTGGAATAAGCCTTGACTCTATAAAATCATCATATCATGACAAGTTTAGAGGATTGAGCGGCGCATGGGAAAAGACTACTGCGGGCATGGGCATCTTAAAAAAACACGGCCTTGATTTTCAAGTGCAGGTAACAGTAACAAAAGACAATTATTCGGAGATACCGGATATAATAAACCTTGCATATGAAAAAGGGGCCCGGGCTGCGAACATTTTTTTTCTTGTGTGTACCGGCAGAGGCCAGGAGATGACGGACATAACCCCTCAGCAGTATGAGGAAACACTGACATATCTTGTAAAGGCAGAAAAGGACTATGAAGGCAGAATCATGGTAAGGGCAAGGTGTGCCCCTCATTTTTTAAGGATTGCACATAAAATCAATCCTGAAAGCCATCTTCTCAAAGGCTCAACAAGCGGCTGCATTGCGGGCACAGGTTATTTCAGAATTACACCTGAGGGAGATGTAACGCCATGTCCCTATATACCGACAAAGATTGGTAACTTAAGCAACACAAGCCTGTCTCATATATGGACAACCTCTCCAGTTTTTCACTCTCTTAGAAATCCGAAATATGAAGGGCGGTGTAAGGAGTGTGATTACAACGAAGTATGCGGCGGTTGCAGAGCCAGGGCGTTTGCAGCTACTTCAAACATCATGGGAGAGGATCCGTGGTGTGAATATGAACCAAAAGCTAAAAGTAAGAATCCAGAAGTCAGAAGCCTGTCCCCACAGGCTTTAAGCGGGGGTCAGAAGTCAGAAGAAATATACTGGACACCAGAGGCAAAGGAAAGGTTATCAAAGGTGCCTGTTTTTTTAAGGGGCATGGTGAGAAAAGGGCTGGAACGTTATGCCAAGGAAAAACAGTTAAAAGAAATAACCCCTGAGATTATGGCAGAGCTGAGAAAAAGGACGGGGAGATAACCGTCTAGACTGGTTTCTGAAAAAAATACACCCAGGAATTGCAAGAATGCAGTAATTGCCAATTTGTCGTTTTTTGAAAATATGCCCAGTAAAAGGCGTCAGGAAATTCTGGACATAGATAATGACTTAAGATATAGTCAGGGTATCGAAGTTTTCACCTTGATGCTCTGACTCTTTGCCATTTATTTCAAGGGAGATGATATGAAAGATTACACTGATTATAAAGGCGGATTACGCAGATTAAGGCAAAATAGCAGTTTTTAAATCTGTGTAATCGTATTTCAAAATCTGTGTAATCAATTCTTTCATAGGAGATTAAAATGGCCGTTAAAAAACTAGGAGAACTTCTCGTAGACGCAGGGCTTATTACGCAAGAACAATTGGTAGATGCCCTTGAAGAAGGGAAAAAGCAGAAGGGAAAAAGACTGGGCAATCTGCTCGTTGAAAAAGGTTTTGCTACTGAACTGGATATTGCCGAGACCCTTGCCTATCAGCTCAATATACCCTATATTGACTTGGCCACTGCCGTCATAGAACCCGCGGCAATCAAACTTGTATCCGAAAAACTCGCACGGCAGCATATCATTATCCCGCTCTACACTGAAAAAAAGAATATCTTAAGGATTGCCATGTCAGATCCTCTGAATATGGAAGCCCTTGATGATATAAGATTTTCTACCAACTACCAATGTTTACCCATGGTTGCCACATCTACGGATATCCTCATGGCCATAAAGACCCAGTATCACCTCTCCATTCCCATAGAAGATATTGTGGGAGATATGGTTAAAGAAAAGTTTATAGAAATAGTCCACGATAAGGAACTTTCTAAGGATACTGAGGAACTCTTGAAGAAAAGCGAGACTCCGCCAATTATAAAAATGGTGGACTCTATAATCATCCACGGCATAGAGAGCAGGGCAAGCGACATACACATAGAGCCGCAGGACCGCATGATCAAGCTAAGGGAACGGGTTGACGGGCTTATGAGGGATGTGATGCAGCTGCCCAAATGGGTACAAGGCGCTGTAACATCAAGGATAAAGATAATGGCAAAGATGGATATTTCTGAAAGAAGGATTCCACAGGACGGCAGGATAGCGGTGCGCATAGCGGGAAGGGAATTAGACATGAGAATATCCACATTGCCGACCCAATACGGCGAGAAGATAGTCATGCGCATCCTTGATACAAAGTCTACAGTACTTACGCTGAATGAAATAGGGCTTTCCACATCTGTATATGACAGGGTAAAGGCCATTATAGAGAGGCCGAATGGTATAGTGCTTGTTACAGGTCCGACCGGAAGCGGCAAGACATCAAGCCTTTATGCAATGATCCGGCATATAAAAACTCCTGAAGTTAATGTAATTACCCTGGAAGACCCTATTGAATACAAGCTTGAAGGGGTAAACCAGGTGGCGATAAATGAAAAGACAGGGCTCACATTTGCGTACTGCCTAAGGTCTGTTTTGAGGCAGGACCCTGATGTAATTTTTGTTGGAGAGATGCGCGACCTGGAGACAGCCGAAATAGCGCATCAGGCATCCATTACAGGGCACCTTGTATTTTCCACCCTTCATACCACAGATGCTATTTCCACAATAACAAGATTAAAAAATATGAAAATCCAGCCATACCTTATTGCATCCTCATTAAATGGCATTGTTGCTCAAAGGCTTGTAAGAAAGCTATGCGAATCCTGCAAAGAGCCTTACAATCCTACAGATGAAGAACTGCTTAAGGTTGGTATAAAGGCAAAAAAAGGAGACAGGCCAAACCTTCACAGGGCCAAGGGATGCGATAAATGCGGAGGGATAGGTTATTACGGCAGGACAGGCGCATTTGAAGTATTGGTAATTAACAGCCAGATAAAAGATATGATAGTTTCCAACGAGCCAGAGGAGGCTATAAGAAAAGTGGCTCTTGCCAGCGGCATGGTCCCTATGTATAAGGACGGGATAGCTAAAGTAAGGCATGGGCTTACCACACTTGACGAGCTGCAACGGGTCGTTTTTGCCAAAGAAACGGAGATAATAAATATAATCTGTCCAAGCTGTTCTGAAGTTATCCGGACAGAATTTTCAACCTGCCCGCATTGCGGCTACTCGGTTATTCCCAAGTGTCCTTTTTGCGGCAGGGAAAGAGAAGTTGACTGGAAACATTGTCCGTACTGCAGCACGGAATTTAATAAGGATATTCCCTTTGACAAAGGTTTTCCAACCCATTTGGAGGTCTCTCGGTGAGACACAGCAGCGAAAATTAGCTTCAAACAATCAATGAAAAATGAAGAACCATGCGGCAAGACCGCAGGGTATCAAAATCAAAACAACTTAAGTCGCGTGTTGTCATTCCTGTGAAAACAGGAATCCAGTTCTTTTGCGTATGGATTCCCACTTTCGTGGGAATGACGATAAGGTAACCCTGTGGCAAGACCACGGGGAATTACAAGGTAAATATATAACCACCTAGGTGCCATTCTGAGGGTTTTTAGACAGGCTCCACTTCCCCGTATCCACAAATTTTATAGACGCAAAACTAAAAAGGCAGACCCTTTGGTCTGCCTTTTTGAATAGTATCTGTTACATAAAAATATTTTTTACCGATGTGCTATTTCTGTCATATTTTTTTTCTCGACGATCTGGCCAATAAAAGCTCTCCGCCAAAAACTACTACTACAACAATTAGTGGGATGATGTATGTTGATTTTGGTGTTGCGGGTTTGAGCAACAGCCAAGACCAAGTTGTCATTACGTGCCTCGAACCTGATTCTCCATTACTCCCATCCCATGCAGCAAATGAGATCGGGGTATATCTGCCTTCCTCAAATTGTATATCCTTACCCTTTTCTTCTGTAGCCAGCTGTCTCTTCATTACAACACGCCATGTCCCATTATTATAAATACCCGTTGCCCTTAATCCTGTTTTTCCCGCATCTCTCTGTTCAACCTTCTGAAATCCATTGGCATTAAGAAGTTTTATAGCTTCGGAAGCGTCTTTTTTACCACTCTTCCACTGCCAGATATTTACAGGCCTCACGGAATCACCCATGCCAAAATATGGTTTTTCCATCTCTTCAGGTATAGTCACAGGCAGCTGAATAGCTACGCTATCTTCAAGAACATCGCCTTCCGCTATCTCCTTAGCCTTTTCATCTCCTGGGATGCTCTTTGTCCTGTCATCCCATTCAAGGAGTATTGAAATCTCTTTACCATTATAAAATGCCTTCGCTGTTATGCTATCCAATGAAGGCGTAAAAAACCTCTCTTTTGCAATTATCTGAGGAATCATATAGAAACTGGTTGATTCCGCCACGCTCCATTTTGGGTCATCAACCTTATCAGGCAGTTCTCCTTCCACCCTAATGGCTTTCAAAACAGTATCATCCTTTGGCCTTTTAACATCATCTGCAATAGATACAATATAATTTGCAACATTCCACCTTTCTTCATCTGAAAGTGTCTTTTTGCTTGTGGGGTCTGCAAAAGATGGCATCTGCGTGCCAGGAATCCCATTGCTTATACGGGTGTATATCTCTTTTGGATCATTATCTACCCTGAATGTCCATGGTTTTGTCAGGTTTCTTGGCCATGTCCTGAAACCAAGGTCATCCTTTAACTTTTTTGTGCCGTCGCCTCTTCCTTCCTCGCCATGACACTCTGCGCACATCTTCTTAAAAGTCTCTTTGCCTTTTTCAATGCTCTCTTTGGATGATTTTATCTGATTTTTATAATCAATCGGCCCTTTCGCTGGTTTATCCAGACCGCTGAATGTCTTTATATACGCAACAATGTCCCACCGCTCCTGCTCCTTCAGCACATCGTCCCAATTGGGCATGGATGTGCCTGACATCCCTTTCCAGAGAGAGATGTGATTCATGCCGCCGCTTATCATTCTGAAAATATCTTCGTCCGCAGGGGTTATTTCATCAAATGGCGTTGTCTTAAATTTATACCAGCCTGCTGTCAGATCCCTTGGCGGAGGATTTAAAAATTTGGCTGCAGGACCGTCTCCCGCCCCATTCTCACCATGGCACCACCAGCATTTCTTGTCGTATATTGTCTTTCCCTTTTCTTCTCATCTTCTGTAATGAAGTTTTCCCAGACAGGCATGGCTGATACCCATGGCGCGGCTTCCTTTGGCAGGCCAGGCCCGCCTGTTGAAATCCTCCAGAATACAAATGATTCCTGAAGCTGGGCAATGGTTCCTATATCTGTAAAGGCCAGAGGCAATGGGTTAAATCCATGCGCATAATGCCCCTTGCCATCTAACTTATCCCCATGGCAGTAGAAACAGTTTTTAAAATAGACTTCCCCGCCCTCCTTCACAAACTGGGCAAACTTTGCAGGGTCTTCTTTCTCAAACTTTCTGTAAGGATTTACCAGCGTCGCCAGATTAAATGTCTTGCCAAATACCTTAACAGTAGACGGCGGAGCCGGATGAATTGACCGCAGTTCCACAGGCGCCTCATAGCTGGGTTTTAGCTGCATATAGGTTATACCGCCTGCCACCAGAGGAACAATGACAAATACAATATTCCTTAACGTCTTTTTGCTGGGGTCTTCAATCATAGTTTTTATCGGGCCAACAAGCCCCTGCATACCCTTTTCTGTAGAAGTTATCCAGAGGAGGGTTGTCACCACGGCAAAAAACATATACATTACAATCAGACTTGATGGTATGGGCTGATTAAGCAAAATCCCAGGCGCTTTAAATATGCCGTAGCTAATAACTACAATTATTACAAATAATAAAAGTCTCGGTATCTTCATCTTGTACCTCTCTTAATAGAAATTCAGGTTAAGGTTAAGGCTAAGGTCGAGGAAAACCTTTTAGTCTCCCCTTCCCCTTAACCTCAGCCTCAGCCTGATTTTATTTCGATTTCGCCATATAATCAATTAGTATCTCAAATTCTCCGGATAGCATCTTAGTCCCAAAATCTGGAGGCATCATACCAGCAGGAAACCCGGGGGCAATATCTGCATTGGGATTTAATACAGCCCTTCTGAGATAATCTTTATTCTTCT